>DATLQY010000289.1:0-13477 GCA_035534975.1 Pirellulales bacterium | reverse complement strand
TTCAGCCGTGTGGGCTGGTCACCCCGAGTTTCGATCCGCTTGGCGACCGCCGCGCGGAGGGCTTCATCGTCGTAACGGTCGACGTTTCCCATGCTGGCCGAGTTGTCGACGATCACGACGACATACGGCAAACCGGTGCGGTGCCGTGAGAGGACGTACTCGGCGATCATGAACGACACGAGGCCGACCAGGGCCAATCGCACCAGTGCCAGCCCCGCCCGACGCAATCGCCCGGTTTCGCCCGCTTCGCGAGCGTACCAGACGAAAATCCACACCGCCGCGCCGACCACGAACAAGAGCGTCAGCCAACTCGGCCAAGGCCATGAGTGGTCGAGCGACCAGGCGGTGCCTTCGCCCGCGGGGGCCTCGGAACCGCCCAGCCAGCGCTGGAGCCAATGGGGGAGCGGACCGCTCATGACGACCGCCTCCCGAACCAGCTCGCCATGCCGGTTTCGATCAGCAACAACCCCAGTACGCCGTATAAGAGCCAACGGTCGAGCGCGTCGCGGCGGATGATCGGGACGGTCGCCTGATGGCTCGGATCCTGGCCGTCGAACAGATCGAACGCCACACCTGGCCAGACGTCGCTACGCAACTCGGCCAGGTCGAGCTTGGTCAAGTCCCCCTCCGAGGCATCGACGTTGACGGCGTAGGTTTCATTGCGCGACAAGGGCGCGCCCAGGGCGATCTTGTAAAACCCACTGCGCCCCGTGTCGGCGTAGGTCCAGCGGCTGTAGTCTCCCTCCGCCTCCAGACGAACGGTATGGCTCTCGCCGCCGGGCGTTTCGACGGAGACCAACGTATCGATCGCCAATGTCCGTAGCGTCGTGACCAGCGGCTGGCCGACCGTGAGATTGCGATCATCGGCCTGCCCGCTGACGGCAAGCGACAGCAGTTCTTGCACGACCGGCACGTAACTCGGCCAGGTGGGCATCGCGGTCCACGAAGCATCGGCCGATGTCGCCACCACGATCGACCGTCCCCGCCCGATCGGCGCTTCGACGATCGCCGGATCGCCCGTCGACAGCTTCATGGCGATTTGCGCGTCGGAGCGCTCCGGCACGAGGAGCTTGAAGTAGCCGAAGATCGGCGTATTCAACAGGCCCGCCCGCTCGCGCCCGCGAAAAGGCGCGACGAGCGGATGGCGATATTCCATCGGATCCGGGTAGCAGGTCTGGCCAACGACCTTGTCGCCCAGGCGGGCAGGCAGGACATCGACGCCGCCACCGGCGCCGGCCACCAGGTGGCGGTTGTAGCTTTCGGCCTGGACCTGGTCGCCCAGGAAGAACACCAGTCCGCCGCCGTGCTCGACGTAGGCCGCCAGCACGCGTGCTTCGTTGGCCGTGAATTGGCCGACGTTGCAAAGAAAAATGCAGTCGTAGGGTTCCAGGTCGATTTCGACCAGGGCGCTTTCCGGCACGACTTCCGGCAAAACCGGCGCGCGGTCGTCGGTGGGGCCGTGAGGCGCCAGCGCCACGACCAGGTAATCGGTCGCGCCCTGGTACACGCCTCCGGCCGGTTTGCCATTGACGCACAGCGCGCGCAAATGCCCGGCGACGGGCAACGACCGCCAGCGGTGGTTGTCGACGTCCAGCAGGTCGCCCGCCAGGCGGACTTCGATCTGGTGTTCACCCGGCGAGTCGAAGCGGTAGGCGAACGTGGACGAGGCCGTCTCGCCGGCCCCCAGATCGACATGGTCCTCGCCGGCGCGGCGGCCGTCGACGAACAGCTCGACCAGTTGCCGCGCGCGCTGCTGGCGGCCGAAGTTGCGGACGACGGCGTCCAAAGCGAGCTCGCGGCCGATCGTGGCGTAGGGTTCGGCGACGGCGAGCGATTCGATCGCCAGGTTCTCGGCCTGGTCCTGTCCCAGGTCGGCGATGACGATCGCGGCCTGCGTCCCCAGTCGCTTGCTGAGGTCGAGGAACTCCGCCGCCGCCTCGGCGCGCTCACCGTCGGCACTCGGCTCGCCTTCGCGCAGGTCAGGAAGCCAGGTCGTCTTGCCCAAGTCGGTGAGGAAATAGATTTCGTGGCGCGTGAGTCGGGCGTGGTCGCGGCTGGCCGCTTCGAGCACTTCTTCGATCTTCGCCAACGTGGCCGCGAGGTCGGCGCCGCCGTCGAGCGGCTGTAAGTGGTCGAGCTCGTCGTGGAACTCAGCCCGCTCGAAGGCGGGCGTGCCGACGACCACCCGCGGCGGAGAGGCCATCAGCACCAACGTGAAACCGTCGCCCTGACTGCTCTCGTCGACGATCCGGCCGGCCATTTCCTTGGCCCGTTCGAAAAGACTCTTGTCGGCCGCGCGGTATTGCATCGAGTAGGAGGCATCGATGACCAGCAGCTTGTGAGTCCGTTGGCCCGAAACGAAATTCAGGCCGGCACGCTCCAGGAACGGCTCGGCCAGTGCCACCACCGCCAGCACGATGACGCTCGTGCGCACGGCCAACAGCAGCCACTGTTCGATGCGGATGCGGCGCGAACTCTTACGGACCGCGGCCAGCAGGTACCGCATCGCGGCCCAGGGCATTTCGCGATGACGGCGACGGCTGAGCAAGTGAATGATCAAAGGCGCCGCGGCGGCGGCCAGCCAACCCAGCATTGCCGGGTGGTTGAAAAAGGCGAGGATGGGAGGAGGAGAAGGCATTCAAGGAGTCAGGAGTCAGGAGCCGGGAGTCAGGAGTCGGGAACAATCTCGTTCCCACGCTCCGCGTGGGAACGCTTCTTCGGCCGCTCCGCGGCCACGTGAACGCTGGGCATCCGTCGGCACGTTCCCAAGCGGAGCGTGGGAACGAGGGGAACGATTCGAGATTCTCATCTCCTGGCTCCTATCTCCTTTTTCCTCACTTTACCTTCCCCATTCTCGACCCCAGGTAGCTCGACAGCGCCACGTCCAACGGCTGGTCGGTCCGCATTTCGACGTAGTCGATCCGCTGGGCGCGGCAGCCTTGCTTGACGTCGCGCAGGAACCGGCCGAACTCCGCCAGGTAGGCCTTTCGCAGCGCGCGGGGGTCGGTCAAAAGTTCGGGCCATTCCTCCAGCCCCTTGAACAAAGTCGGTTGGCGGAAGGGGAAGTCGAGCTCGGCCGGGTCGAGCACGTGAAACAACACCACCTCGTGCCGGCGGTGGCGAAAGTGCTTCAGTCCAGCCAACATGCTGGGCACGTCGTCGAACAAGTCGCTGAACACGACCACGATGCCGCGTTTCTTCAGCCGTTCGGCCAGGTCGTGGAAAATCGGCCCGGTGGCCGTCTTGCGCTGCGGCGCCGACTGCTCCATGACGTGCAGCAAGTGCTTGAGGTTCGAGGGATTGCCGTTGGCCCGCACCAGGGCGCGGATTTCGTCGTCGAACGTGACCAGCCCGACGCTGTCCTGCTGCTGCAAAATCAAGTAGGCCAGCGCGGCGGCCACGCACTGGGCGTATTCCAGCTTCGACATGGCCGCCGCGTCGCTCTTGTAGAGCATGCTCTCGCTGGTATCGAGCAGCAGGTAACTGACCAGGTTGGTTTCTTCGTCGTACTGCTTGAGATAGTACTTGTCGGTCTTGCCGAAGACCTTCCAGTCGACGTGCCGCAGGTCGTCGCCCGGCACGTACTCGCGGTGCTCGGCGAACTCGATCGAGAAGCCGTGGTACGGGCTGCGATGCACGCCCGACACGTACCCTTCGACGATCAACCTGGCGCGCAGCTCCAAGCCTTGCAGCTTAGCCAGCACCCGCGGATCTATATATTTCTGGTAGTTTTCCACTGTGGGCCGCCTCGTCATCGGCCAGCGGGATGACTTCGATGAGATTGCGGATGATGTCGTCGGGCTTGACCCCCTCGGCCTCGGCGTTGAAGTTGGTCATGATCCGGTGCCGCAGCACGGGATGGGCCACCGCGCGCACGTCTTCGCAGTTGGCGTAGTACCGGCCGTGCAGCACCGCACGCGCCTTCGCGCCCAGCACCAGGAATTGGCTGGCCCGCGGCCCGGCGCCCCAACTGACGTAGTTGTCGACGAAGTCGGGCACCTCACCCTTCTCGCGGCGCGTGAGGCGAGTGAACTTCAGCGCGTAGCGGCTCACGTGGTCGGCCACCGGCACCTTGCGGACGATCCGCTGCAAGGCCAGGATCTCCTCGGCGGTGAGCGTGGCCGTGAGCTGGTGGACCACTTCGGAAGTGGTCCGCTTGATGATCTCGAGCTCCTCGTCCTCGTCGGGATAATCGACGTGGATGTCGAACATGAAGCGGTCGAGCTGGGCCTCGGGCAGCGGGTAGGTGCCTTCCTGCTCGATCGGGTTCTGCGTGGCCAGCACGAAGAACGGCTCGGCCAGCTTGTGCCGCTTGCCGCCCACCGTGACCTGGTGTTCCTGCATCGCCTCCAGCAAGGCCGCTTGCGTCTTGGGGGGCGTGCGGTTGATTTCGTCGGCCAGCAAGACG
Organism: Pirellulales bacterium; assembly: GCA_035534975.1. GTDB lineage: Bacteria > Planctomycetota > Planctomycetia > Pirellulales > JAICIG01 > DATKSN01. The sequence continues at coordinate 9,069 of DATLQY010000289.1, read as the reverse complement.
TTGGCGAAGATCGGCCCCTCGAGAAAACGGAATTCGCGAGTGCCGGAGAGCTTGTCTTCCTGGATCACCTCGGTACCGGTGATGTCGGAAGGCATCAGGTCGGGCGTGAACTGGATGCGGCTGAACTTGAGTGAGAGCGTGTCGGCCAGGGTACGGATCATCAATGTCTTGGCCAGGCCGGGCACGCCCACCAGCAGGCAATGCCCGCAGGCGAACATCGCCACCAGCAACTCCTCGATCACGCTCTGTTGACCGACGATGACCTTCGACAGCTCGCCGCAGATACGGCGGTAGGCGTCGTTGAGGCGCTGTACGGCTTGCACGTCGTCGTCGTGGAGCATGGGTTGAAAGGATGAAGGATGAGTGGTGAGTTTCCTTGTTCCCACGCTCCCGCGTGGGAACACATCTTCGGCCGCTCTGCGGCCCCGTGCTGACCGAGCGCCACTGGGCACGCGGAACGTCCGTGGGGCAAAGGACCAATGACCTCCGCTGCCTACCGCCCCCTGTAACCTGTCCCCTGTAACCTGTCCCCTGTCAACTGTCCCCTGTAACCTGCCCCCTCCCCGCCCCCTGTTCCCACGTGCGAGCGCAGCGCGAATAGTTCCTTGTGCGTGGAGATCAAGAGGGTGTCGCCGGCGATCAGCAGATTGCCGCCGATGCGCACATCGCGGGTACTCAACTCGACGTCGTGCAGCTTGGCGCCGGTGCGCTGGTCGAAAACGTAGATCTTCGCGGCGGTCGGCCAATAAACCTTGTCGCCGGCCAGCACGCCGCGGCCAAAACCCTTGGGCGTTGGGCCGTCGGGCCATTGACCGTTCGGCGGACCACTGAGCTTGCCGGTGCGCGTGTTGATCCACCAGAGTTTTTCGCCGCTGGCCAGGAGGTTGCCCCCCCCGACACCGAGCAGGTGGATCGCGTCCTCGGGAAGCTTCGTATCCCAGAGGAGTATCCCGGTCGGCGCGTCGAGGGCGAAGATGAACCGGCTGTCGGCCGGCGCGCAATAGAGCACGCCGCCGTCGTAGAGACAGGGGGTCAGGTCGCGATAAAAATGTTTCGCGTGGTCGCCCAAATCGACTTTGCACAAGCGCGGATATTGGTACACCCAGCGGGTCTGGCCATCGCGGGCTTCGATCGCCGCCACGGCGCCGAGGTTCGTGTTGTAATAGAGCATGCCGCGTGCGAGCGTGAGCAGGTTGTGGGTGACCTCCGGATAGGCGCCTTGCGCCAAGGTCCCGGCGCCGGCGACCTTACGTTGCCAGCGAAGGCGCTTCAGGTCGGCGTCATAACAGGCCACGTGCGCCTGCGGGGTGGCGCCGCTTTGGCGCAGGCCGACGTACGCGTTTTCGCCGTCGGCCAGCGGCGATCCTTCGAACGCCCAGGGCTCGCCGGGCGGTTTGGTTTCGCCGATTTTGTACCCCTGGCGGGCCAGGTCGATGACGACCAGTTTACCACCGCCACCGCCCGCCGCCTGGTGCCCCAGATGGTCGCTGGCGCGGCTCGTCACAGGGTCGCCCAACCGGGCGTACAGCCGGTTTCCGAAGGTGGTCATCGTAAACCTTGCCACTCCCAGGCAGTTCGCCTGGCCACGGCGTGTTTCGCCCACGAGGTGCATTTCGCGATTTTCCAACGACGGATAGATCACCGGGTCGTTGCCCACCGCCGGTGCGCCGGTGCGCACGTCGAATGCCGATATTTCGTCGCGGTCGTTGATCAGCACCCAGTTGCCTACCACCAACGGAAAGTAACTCAACGGCTCGCTCTTCTTTTCGGCGACCCGTTTGGGAGTCAGTGGAATATCGCCGGGGGGAGTGTCCTTGAGCTTCGCGTCCCACGCCCGCACGCCAATCTCGATCGCGGCGGGCAACACCTTGTTGCGCGCCGGCGAGCCCGCGAACGTTGGCCAGTCGCCGCTGGTCGGCGCCCGCGGCCAAGACGCGCTCTCTTCCAAGAGCTTGCCGAGCGTTTCAAGATAGGGCGCCTTGCGGCCGGCGAAACGCCCCTCGGCTTCACCGAACTCGCGGGCGAAGGCGTCCAAGCCGGCGCGGGCCAGCTCCCGTTCACCCTCCAGGATCATCACCCATAGGAGCCGCGCTTTCACGCCGGCAAGTTCGAGGCCGGTGTCTGGATAAACGAGCCACGTGGCAGTGCCCTCGGCCTGGGCCACGGCCGGCGCCTGACGGGCCCAATACCAGGGAGGCAGAATCTTCTCCCAATAGCCGCGGGCGTTGCCGTAGTCTCCTTGCTCCAAGGCGATTTCGCCGAGGGCCAACAACGCGTCGTCGCCCCATGAGCTGCAGAAGAGCTGTTCGACCACGTTCAGCAGCAGGTGCGTGTCGCGATTGGCCACGCCCGTCTCGAACCAACGGCGTGCTTGCGGGTCGACCCGGCTGCGGTAGAGCGCCAACGCGTCAGGTGGCAATTCGGCGATCTGGAGGTGGCAAGCATCCCGCACACTGACGTACCGCCGCGGCGTGTAAGCGACCACTTTGCCGCCGTGGTCTTCGGTCAGTTTTCGCAAGCCCTCGACGGCCTCTTCCCATTGTTGGCCGGCGACGGCCTCCTTGATCAGTTGCAAGTGGGCGTTGGTGGCCAAATCGGCCAGGTCGAGGTCGACGTGGTCGGTGAGTTTGACGTGTGTCGGGTACAACGTCTGGCCAGTGGCCCGTGGCAAAGCGACGAACCACGGCCACAGGGCGAACCATGCCGTCATAAGCCAGAAAGCCCGGCGGACACGGCCCATGCGTTTGATCCTTAAAGTGATACACGCCACCTGCTTTAGTATACGCGGGAAGCCGATTGGGCGAAAGGAGAGGTGGGGGATTTCGGATCGGGGGTTTCGGAATTCGGACTGGATTCTTCACCCGGCACGGGCGTTGATTGAAACGGTGCTTCCAGTCGGTTGGGGGGATTTCGGATCGGGACGCAAGCGATCGGCCGCGGCACATCAATCCGCAGTCCGCAATTCGCAATCCGAAATCCGAAATCAGTTCCTCCCGTACCCTTCGAGGATACGACCGATGCCGAACAGACACACGGAAAACGCCAGGAGTGCGAGCATCTGCCCCAAACGGATGCGGTCGAAAAGCTCAAGTACGATCGCCACAGGCGGCAGCAGGAGCCCCAGACGTTGCAGGTTGCGACCGAATGCGCGCATCTTGGGTTTTTGGTTGGGTTTTGGCTCGGGTGGGGGCGTTAGGCGGCGTTAGGCGTGAGGCAATAGGCGATAGGCGTTGGGCGTTAGGCGATAGGCGAGGACCGGGGCATCGCTTAGGCTCTGCCCCAGCCACCGCGAATGTCTCATTCTCGCCCGCGCGAAGCCTATACTTCAAGTGGCTTGCAAAAGATCGTAGAACAGTGAGGGCGCAAGCCCCAGGGATATGGACACTCACCCCCTAACGCCTATCGCCTAACGCCTAACGCCTTGAAGCACCCATGAGATTTTGGACCACGTTCTGCCGCAGTTGCCGTCTACGCTGCCCGTGCTGCGGGCGTGGCAGGTTGTTTCGCGGTTGGTTCACGATGGAACCCGTCTGTACGGGCTGCGGTTTGAAGTACCAACGCGAGCCCGGCTATTTCCTGGGCTCGATCTACTTCAACTACGGCTTGACGGCGCTCTTGGTGACCGTCGGCTATTTCGCCGCTTTCTTCGGCACGAACCTGCCACAGCCGCTGGTGCTCTGGTCGCTGACGGCGTTTTGCGTGTTGTTCCCGCTGTGGTTCTTCCGTTACGCTCGCAGCCTTTGGGTCGGAATGGATCGTTACTTGGACCGCGCTGGCAACCCGTCGAACGACGAGCAAGAGTGACAGGCTGCGGCGGATTGCCGCCGGCGGATTGTGGCGGTAGATTCGTAGTAAACAGCCTTGCGTGATCCTGGGAGTCTTTGACGTTCGCGGAATATCTGTAGGGAACGCCATCCGTGGCGTTCCGGCTTTCAGGCCGAGGTCGGCACCCGCATGCGGCTCGGCGCCCAGGATCAGTCGGAAGGCCCCGAGGTAGTGAAGAGTTTCCTTTACGAGCCGGTAGCCGGAGATGGCGAAGTAGGCCGTAGCAACGTCCAGCGGCTTGTCATCGGATTGCCCAAGCAGCTCGTTGAGCGCGTCGGCCAGGCGGTGCTGCTGGTTGTCGATGACGAAGGGGAGGGTCATGGCGGTCCACGACGGGGCGTGGGCTAAAACAGCGTCGTGAACCCGGCAGCCTGGAAGTGCCGGTCGTTCGTGAAGGCTTCCGTAATCCCCAGCCGACGCATGACGACGAAGGAGACGTGATCAACGATCCCGGCCTCGGCCGCCTCGCCACGGTCATAAGCCGACCACGCAGCTTCAGTTTCTTGGAGAGTCGGTTGAATCAGCAGTCCTTCTTGAATCAGGAATCGCCGAAGCACGTTGACTCTTGGCCGATAGGGACAACGAGCCGCAGCGTTGCCGCATTCCCAGAGAACCAGAGGCGTCGTTACCAGACGCCGCGCGTGTTGGTGCAACTGCTGGCAGGCTGCATCGGCAGGTGCGTGCCACTGGTCCCTGCGATCCCAAGTCGCAATCAGCCCGACCGTATCCAGGAATACGTCGTTCATGGTTGATGCTCGTTATGGCGCTCGGCCAGGTCGCTGACGCCCGAGTCGTAGCGCTCGCCCAGAATCTCGTAAATCTTCGTCAGTCCTTCGCTCATCGCATTCCTCTGTGGCGTCATCGGCGGCGCGAACGTCATCTCGATTTCGACTTCCTGTCCCTCGGCGATACCCGGGTCTTCATCCAGTTCGATGGTCTTGCCTCGGACCTTTCCGCGCAATGTCTTGGTCATGGTTGAATCTCCTTTGCCTTGATTGTAGCCGAAACGCCCCGGTTTGACGCGGCCCTTCGTTCATCAGCCCAATACCGACTCCACCACCAAGGAGTGTTTCGGCTTCGGGCCGCCGTCGCGTCGCGACGGCTATTCGAGGTCCTCCGAAGATTCGACGATCTTGAGATCGAACTGCCACCCTTCGTACATCTGGATGAGCTCCGCCAACTGGTCGAACGTGAGGAAAACGCCGTCCACCACGACGCCACCGTAGGCGACTCGCCCCCGCAGTCGATCGTGCGTGGGGAACCACCTTCCGTCTTCTTTCCGGAGATGACGGACCGAAAGCAGCTTGGGGATTCTCTTGCGAAGATCACCCAGCGCGTGAAAAGCGTCGACGGGAGAGAAGGCCGTGAACTCGTAGCCGTCGTCGCCCCCGGTGTCTTCGACCGCGGAGACACCGTATCCGCCGGACGCATCAAAGAGCTGGACGATGAACTTGCGCGTCCGACCCTCGAAATCCACGAACTCCTCGGTCCTCGGAAAATCGGGCCGCTGAACCGATCCGTTGTTCTCGGACATATGCCGCTCCTTTCTTCTTATTCGATCCATTTTTTGCTCGACGTTCGGTGCCTGGCTTCCGATGGCCCTCAAATCGACGCCGTTGGGAACTCGGCTCCGGCTCCCCTGGCGCGGGGTGCAAAGCGGATTATGCTGGGCTGCATGCGACGAATCAAGCGCAGGCCGCTCTTTCGATTTGCCTCAACTTCATGCCAAGGTATCCCACGACCGCATTCTGAGAGCCGGAGCCCGTGGGAAGAGCGGCTGCTATAATCGACCACTTACCCGTTTTCATACCAAAATCACGCGAACGATCCCATGTCCGATGCGGCGCGTCCAACGCGTTTTGACCGTCTCTACGCGGTCCTCAAGGTGCTCTTGGTCCAGGAGAAATTCACGCTGGCCGAGATGAAGGAACGGTTGCCGCACGAAGCGCCCGGCTACGTAACGAGGTTGGTCCATCAGCTCGAAGGAGACGGTCATCTGCGCGAGAACGACGGCGTCTATTCCTGGACCCGGGAACTGTCGCGTTCCAAAGACCTTGTCAACGCCAGCACCGGTCGCCGAACAAAGGTACGGAAGTTCGCTTACCTTACGCGGAGACGTACTCGAAGCAGATCAATTCGAGATCTTCCCGATTCAATCGTTTGATGGTTCCATCGGCTGGTCGCTGTTTGCCGAACTGCTCGGCGAGCGTGACCACATCGTCCACCAGGGCGGCATCGTCGGCTGACTCCCTCCAGGTGTCCTGGGCGGTTTTCAGCTTGACGTGCAAGGCCCGGCCCATGGGTTGGCCGAGGAAATTGATGCACGTCTTGGCCCTCTCTCGATCGACGGACCGGCGGCGAATGGCGTCCTTGATCTCCTCCGTGACGGTCTGCTGGATCGGATCGACGGCGATGGGCGCCGCCGCCTTGGCTTCGGCCTCCCGGTCGGCGGCGAGGATGTGCGCGATAATCTTGTCCTGGAGCAGAAACACGTCCTGGTCGCCGATGTAGCGTGGCTCGTCGGGCAGGCACGAGATTCGCTGGGCAATCTCGTAACGGTTCTCCGCGATCTCGTGCGTGCGCGCGTCGATGTAGCGCCAGAAATGCCGCTTGCCTTCGCCAGCGCGGGGGGCCTGGAAATAGAAGAACATGCCGTGGCACTTGTCTCGGCGCAATCCGGAGTGAATGCCGTTGGGCAGCGTGGTTAGGAGGTTTTCGCCCCCCCGGTTGAGCAGGTCTTTCAGGTGCTTGAGCAGCACCTCGGGCCCGGCCAATTCGGCCCTGGCTTCTTCTTCGTCGAGCACGGCCCCGTCCTCGGCACGGATGCGGCGGATGGTGTTGAAGGTTCGGGGGTGGACCACCTCGCCCAGAACGCTGGCGTCGAGCAAGCCAAGGTCATCGATGGTCGAGATGCGGCTGCTGAGCCGCTCGATCAGGTGCAAGAGCGCCTCCAGCTCTTCCTCGGGGAACATGTTGTGGATGGCGATCTCCGCATGCGGGCTGCCGATGCGGTCGATACGGCCGTTACGTTGCACGAGCCGGATCGGGTTCCACGTCAGGTCGTAGTTGATGAGAATGCCACAGTCCTGGAGGTTTTGTCCCTCCGATAGTACGTCAGTGCTGATGAGAATGTCGATGCGGTCGCCAGGGGAGCTTTCCTTGCCGCTGGCCACGGGCGCGAATTGGGCAATGATGTGGCCGCGCTCGTCGGGGTGATTGCCACTGTCAATGCGTCGAATGTGTGGGTTTCCCGCGTCGTTAAGCCAGGTGGCATCGCCGGTCAGACGTTTGTGGAGGTAGCGGGTGGTGTCCTTGAACGTGCTGAAGATCAGGACCTTCTTGCCCTTCACGTCGCCGGCGAGGAGTTCCTTGAGCCGCGCGAGCTTGGCGTCGGCCGCGGCCAGTGGCTCGGTCCGTTCGTAGAGGGCCTTGAGCGTTTTGACGTCGGTTTCGACGTCATGGGTCAGCTCCCGCAATTTGTATTCGTTGAGGTCGACGGTGGGGAGGCTGTCGATATACGTCTTGGCCTCGGCCACGGCGTCGAGCTCGTCGGCAAGGCTGCCGGCGGCGACGTCGTCGTCTTCGTCCCGAGCCAGGAAGCGGATCGCCTTCTGAAAATCCTTCGACGAGACGACCCTTCGATCGAGCAGGTAGTCCTTGTAGGTTTCCTCGAAGCTCAAAGCTCGGCGGAGGCTGAGGCGGAACGCCTCGATGCTCGATTCGAGCCGCTTGAGGAAACGGGTCTTGAAAATGCCGACAAGACCTTCTTCCCGGCCTTGCTCGAACTTGTGCTGCTCCTCGTCGCGGATGGCAGTCTCCTTCTTGTACGCCTCCAGCTTGTAGGGCGCCAAAGAGAGCGAGTCGATGGCGGCGACGATGTCGTCATAAAGTCCGCCGTAGGTCGCGCCCAGGTCGTACGTCACCGTGTGCAGCCGGCGATTCGGGAAGGCGACCGGTTTGCCCTTGATCGTGGCGTTCGGGTACGCCGCGCGGATGTAGGGGCGGGTGTTGCGGACCATGATCTCTTCGAGGAGGTTGAAAAGGACCACGCCGGCCGACGTGTCTTCTTGCTTGACCACCCGCCTGGCGCGGCGGAAGTAGGCGTTGAAATCGCCGATGCCGGCTTCGCGGAAATAGTCGGGCTGGCTTTGCGTGAAGAGCCGCACCTGATTGGCCAGGTCGTAAAGGTCGTTGTTGATCGGCGTCGCCGAAATGAGGATGACCTTCTTGTGGTCGCCGTCGCGTCCCCGCCCGCCGTTGAGCTGGATCATCGTGTCGAGCGCCACGTAACGATTGGCCTTGTCGTTGCGGAAGTTGTGCGACTCGTCGACCAAGACGACATCGGCATCGCCGTGGGGCGTGGCGTCGAACGTGTCTCGACCTAGCTCCTCCATGCCGACCACCTGGGCGGCGATGGTGGCGCCGGCCAGCTCTCGCTGCCACATCTGCCGCAGCGAGGCCGGGCAGACGACGACGGCCTTCTGGCGGCGGTGATAGGCGAAGTCTTCGAGCAGTTTCTTGCCGATCCATGTCTTGCCGAGGCCGACCGAATCGGCGACGATCACGCCGTCATGGCGGGCCAGAATCCGCCGCGCTTTTCTGACGGCGTCTTCCTGGAACTCGGCGAGGTCCACCGCGCTGCGGCCCAGCTCAGGGGAATTCTCGCCGAGCTCCTGCCTGAAATACTCGTAGAGGGCTTTGGTGTAGACCTCGTAGGGCGTGTATTCCTTGGCCCCGAACTTGCTGGCGTCGAGCAGCTCGATCAGTTCGTCCTTGAAGTCCACTGAGTCGGCCCACTGGCGCTCGTACCACCGCATCAGGTCGGTGATGGCCCTGGCGCCGACCTCGCTCTTGATGAAGCGGCGGGCATGGTCGGGCACATCGACGCCGCTGGGGTCGAGCAGCGTCTGCCGATCGGGGAACGGCTCCAGATAACCGGCCCGGTCGGCCGCTTCGTGGTCAACCGCTTCCTCGGTAGGCAGGATGACTCGATGGACGAGGTTCAATTCCTTGTTGGTCGCCAAGCCCGGCCCGGTAAAATTGCTGGAGCCGACGATCGCGGCGAAGGGGCGCAGCCGATCGGCCCGGTTCTGCGACCCTACGTTGTCGTGATGGAAGAGGTACGCCTTGGCGTGAAGGAAGCCCTTGTCGTAGAGCCTCACCTCAACCTTGTCGGCACGCAGAAAAGCGATGAGCTCCTCGACGAGCTTGAGCGTGGTTTCGTCGAACGGCTCGGCCTCGAGG
>DATLQY010000288.1:0-28977 GCA_035534975.1 Pirellulales bacterium | reverse complement strand
GCGCCGGGGGAACGAAGGAGTGTGGCGCGGCAATGGCCCGCCCCGCCGGGCGCAGTCGGCGCGGTTTCCAATGGACCGTCCATGGCTGCTTCCTCTGGGGGTCGTGGAGACGCAGGAGTTTTTGCCGCGAGCGTAACCTTCGGACGCCTGCCGATGTCGGCCTTGCTGTTGGCAGTTCAAGATGTACACGCAACCGGCTCCGCCCGCCCGCCCCCGCGAAGCGGTTAGTTCAACGGGTTCTTTACCGACAAGCCAGCGGTCTCGGCCGCTAGGCCGCCTACCAACCCGATGGGACTAAACATCGGGGTACGTGCCGAATGTGCCACACGTGTGGAAGGGGACGTCGGATGAAGAACCCGTTTTTGTCGGCTTTTTCGCGCCGCGGCCCGCGCGTGCCAGCGCTTCCGTGCGCGAGGCGCGGAAGTATCAGCGGCTTCGCCGCGATAACAGCGGCGGGATGCCTTTTTGCTCGGCGGGGCGGGGCGGGGGGTTGCGGCCACACGCGATGGTCGTATCGACTCGTCCGCCGCGGGCAACTCGCAAAGAAGCCTAGACGTTACCATCGTCAGCATACCACATCGCGCACGGCCTCTTCACGTGTTGCATAGATGTTCCACACGCTGTCGAGCTTGCTGACGCGCAAGACCTCGGCACAATTGGCGGGCACGCAGCAAATGGCCATCCGGCCGTCACGATCGCGGAGACGCTTCCAGGCGCGCATCAAGACCCCCAGAAAACTCGACCCGATGAACCTGGTTCGCGACAGGTCGATGACCAGCGCAGGGGTGTCGGCCGCGGCGACGGCGCGGAGCAGCAACTCGCAGAACGATTCGATTTTCGGTTCGTCGAGCGAGTCGTACTCCGGATCGACTTCAATGACGGTTGCTCCCCCTTGAAGTACGACTTGGGCCATGGTGGTGCCTTTCCGCCGAACTCAATCTTCGCGGCGTTTGATCATGGTGATTTCGTTTCCCTTGGCGTTATGGCGCACCTCGTCCATGAATGTGCGGATCAGCAGCAGCCCCCGCCCGCTCACTTTTTCCAGATTGGCCGGATCGGTCGGATCGGGCAATGACGAGGGGTCGTAGCCCGGCCCGTCGTCGCGAACCACGTAGACCGCCTCGTCGCGCGAAAGCGTGGCCTCGACCTGCACGGTCCGACTGCGATAGGGTTCGCTGTGCCGGCGCACGTCGGCAAGCGCGTAATAGGCCCGCATGTCCGTTTCGCGCAATTCGGAGCTGATCTCCAGGTTGCCGTGGTAGAGCGAGTTGAGCAGGGCCTCCTCCAGTGCCACGGCCAGCCGAATGCGTCCCGTTTCGTCGCACAGCCGCAGCCGTGTCACGTGCTGCTGCATGTGGTCGACGACCGCCGCGACCAGGCTCGGGTCGTTGTCGAGCACGAAGAGCCATTGGTTCCGTATGAGGCATTCCATCAGCCTTGCATGGTGTCGTTCGGCATGGGCCGCTCCCAGGACCGTTTCGACCGTGTTGAGCAGTTCGTGGGCCAAACGCGACTTGGGCACGTAGCTCGCCGCGCCGCTGGAGAGCGCCTGCACCGCGATGTCCTCGCTTCCCTGGGCGGTCATCAGGATCACGGGCACGAGTGGAAACCTCGCGCGCACGGCGCGGACCAACTCCAGACCGTTCATCTCGGGCATCTGCAAATCGGTCAAAACGACGTCGGGCTGGGACTGTTCGATCTCGTCGAGGGCTTCCTTTCCGTCGGCGGCGAAGAGAAAGGCGAGATCGGACCGCTTTTCCAACAACCCCTTGGCCAGCCGGCGGTCGATGGGAGAATCGTCGACGATCAATACCGTAGCCATAAGGCACTTCCCTTCTGGGGACCGGAGCTGCGATCAGGGAGTGCCTTATTCTATCGTGTCGTGGGGCAGGTTTCCAACCTGCCATACGAAATTCTATGCCAGGTTCGAAACCTGCCCCAGGTAACTGCGCCAAAGACTTTTGGGCAGCCAACCGATGCCGATCACTGCCAATTGGCTGGCGACGAAAACCGCCAAGGCAAACATGACCCCTTCCGTCGAGCCGTAGGCGTGCAGCCCGGCCCCAAGCTGGTTGACGCCGAACCACGACCAGCTCACCATCACGTTGCCGAACACCGCCAACTGGGCCATTCCCCGCTCCTTGACCATGCCGTCCCAACGCGCGTGCAGCACTAGCGCGTTCCAAAGGACGATCATCAACGCGCCGTTTTCCTTGGGATCCCAACCCCAGAATCGTCCCCACGAATCGTCGGCCCACAGCCCGCCCAGCACCGTGCCGACGAAGCTGAAAAAGATCGCGAAGCAGAGCGCGCCGTAGAGCATCCGGCCGACGTCCTTGCCGACGTTGCCGGCCAAGGCCGGCGTGAAGACGCCGGCCAGCACATAGATCAATCCCAAGAGGCCGGCCACGTAGGTCGCCGTATAACCCAAGGTGATGCACGTCACGTGCGTCGCAAGCCAGAATTGCGTGTCAAGCACGGCTTGCAGCATGGTAAACGTGTCGCCGTCGCCGGCCCAGAGATAGGCGATCTCGAGGGTGCTGAAGCCCGCCACCGCCGCGACCGCGTTGCCGATACCCAAGCGGAAAATGCACTCCAACACCAGCCCGAGCACGACGGCACCCCAGCCGATGAAGACCGCCGACGAATAGAGGTTGGTCACCGGCGGCCGGCCCGAGATGTAAATTCGCGAGATAAGCGCCGCGGTATGCACCGCCAGCGTCAGCGCGATCAAAAGCAGCGACGATCGCCACATCGGACGGGTCCAGCCCAGCCAGCCGAGCGCCGTCAGGGCGAAGGCCGCGACGTAGAACCAGCGCGCCCAGAAGAACGGGTTGAAACGATTGAAGAACGCCTCGAAGTCGATCTTCGTCGAATTCAAGAGCTCGGGCATGTGGTCCCTCACCTCCACCTCGGGAGGGTGTTCTCTCAGCTCGGCGCGGTAAGCGGCCACCGCGTCGTTGAACGTTTTGGGGTCACCCTTCTCGTAGGAATCGAAAATCTCGATCAGTGCCGCGGTCGCCGGATTGGGCGCTTCCACGGCGGATCCCTCGCGGTTCGCGTGTGCCTTCGCCTTTGCAACCATGAATTCCATCCAGCCTTGGGCGTACGGTATCCAGGGTTTGCGGTCGGCCCTGCTGTTGCTTTTCAGGCTGTCTTCGCCTTTGGGCAGGGTGTCTGAAGGCACCGAGGGGACCGCCAAGGGAAGTTGCATTTCGGCGAACCGCTGCTGCGATCGCACCACGGCAATGACGTCCTCCTGAGTGCGAATCTCGGGCCGGCGGAAAGCCGTTAAAAGCTGCATGTACAGGTGTAATCGGTTGTCGAACTCGATCAATTTCTTCTGGTAAGTGTCAATGTCTCGCGACTTCTTGGCGTGGGCTTTGCGTACCTCGTCCTCGAACTTCTGGATCCCGTCGCGAAATTCGTCGATCGAGTAGCGGAAACCCTTCCGCCGTTTCAACCCCAGCGTGTTGAGCAGGTCGAGGTTATCGATGCGGAACACCCTGTGCCGCGTTGCCTCGGGGCTGTCGGTAATCACGTCGAGCAACCACTTCACGGCCGGCTCGCGGTGCTTAAGGCCAAAGAGACGGGCGAAAACGCCGTCGCCGGCGCCGGCCTCGAAGCTCTCGCTGTCGGCGATGACCCGCAGGCTGTTGCGTGCCAACGTGTCGAATGGCTTGGGGCGCCCCTGGAAGACCACGGGCAACTTGCCGAATTCACCGAGGTCCATCTTGTCGGCTCGGGGCCTCGGAGGCATAGCCATCGCCACGATGAACGTGGCCGCCAGTCCTACGACCAAGCAAGGCAAAACCACCACGGCGAGGCCCGCACCAGGTTGGGTGGGCCGCGCTTTTTTGCGAGGCTTGGACTTTGGATCCCCTCGGTCGCTTGCCCACCAGAGAGCCAAGAAGGCAAAAACACCACCAAGTAGCCATGCTATGAAGGCATTGGCCGTTGTCAGAGCGACCTTGCGCCGCTGCAGGAACCGCACCAAGGTGATCCAGAAATGCGCCAACATGCCCGTCGCCACGATCATGCAGGCAACGTACGGGATCATCCAGCCCGTATTCGCGACCACCTGCAAGACGGTCACCTCGACGCCCGTCGAGCCGTCGAAGTTCTGCTGATAAAACGTCTCGCCGGCGTACCGCAGCGGGTTGTTCATCCAGATCTTCACATCGCGGTCGACGTCGCGCGCGACATCGACCAGCCGCAGCTCGGACGAATAGTTCTTCGCCATGTTCGTTCCCATGTACTTGTCGAACCGGACGTCCTTCAAGTACATGGCATACGGCTTGTAATCGCGCTTGACCCGCAGGAACACGTCATACGTCTTCCCGTCGACGGTCACTTTTTCGGGCAAGTTGTTCATCGATGGCATCACGCCCACCAGCCGGGTGCCGAACGACTTCGAAGGGTCGTGCTTATCGATCAACTTGACGTAGGCCGACGTCATGTCGATGCCGCGGTTCATATCGACCCCCGTGCCGGCTTCGAGCCGCCTGGCGATGTGCGACGCGCCGAGCCCGGTATCGGCCGGGTTGTCATCGCCCGGCTCGGTATCTCCAGGCTTGATCGGAACGCCCGGCTCGATGGGAACAATCGTGCTATGCTGAAAATGATCGACCACCTCGATGTCAAACGGCAAGGCGGGATCCTTGATCAACGCCTTCGGCTTGAGTAATTCGTCGGGCACGACGACCACATCATCCGTGTCGGCGCCGCTGGTGTCGATCACGGCCAGTTCGCGCTTGCGGATGTCTTGGACGTAATTCGACGCCTCGCGCTCGGCGAGCTGCATCTGGCCTTCGACGTGCAGGCCGTAGACGACCAGCTCGTTGATCATCATCAGGCCGATGCCGCCGTGCAGCAGCACGACGCCCGCCCGCTTGCGAAAAACCAACACGCAACCGGCCAACAACACCAGCCCGGCCAGACCACCCTTCATCAACTGCCAGAGGATGCGCAACGACGAATCGCCCAGGGCCACCTCGTCGCCGCGGTAGTACAGCCAGCCCGTGAACGCCGCCAGCACGACGCCGAAGACTACCAGTAGGAAACGTTCCAGCCGCCGCTCGGTCCCCAGCCGCAGGCCGGTAACGAGTGCCGAAACGGCGAATGCGGCCAGAATTCCCTTGCTGACCTCCCACAACAAGTGCCACGAAAACCTACTCGAAAACCAGGGAAGATCCTGGACGCCCTCCTTGTTCGAGCCGCTTTCGATCACGGCCCATGTCATGACGGCGCCCAGGGCGATCAGCGCCAAGCCACCCAGCAACCGGGCGCCGTTCGATTGCACCTTGAACCGTATCGAGTGGGCGGCCAGCAGGTTGAGCATCATCAAGGCGCCGATCGTGAAGCCGCCGGGAAAATAGAAACCGAGCGTTTTGGAAATCTCGATCCCCGGCGGCAAGACGGCCTTGAACACGTCCAACGGAATCCAGGCTAAAGGCGTCCGAAAATAAAGTCCCATCACTTCCCAGATGTCCTTGTCGACCTGGGCCAGCGTGCCGGCGAAAATGATGACGATCGCCATCGCGAACAACGCGACGGTCAGCTTCAACGAAGCCAACGGCGCGAGCAGTGTTCGTACGACCTCTCCCACGCCGGCGGGCTTAGGATCGGAGTCGCGGCCGAAGCGGGGCGGCGCCGTGGGTCGAATCGCATTACTGGCCATCGTCGGCTCCTTCCGCCCCGCTGAAGTGAATCGATTTCACGAACCGCTCGAAACGTTCGCGTTCACGCTCGGCCAACTCGTTGTCGCCCGCTAACTTGATGAACCAGACGTCCCCCGCGATCGGCGCCACCACGCCCAGGATCGTCCGCTGAGGCCCAACCAGGTGAAAATAGGCGCCCTTCGTTTCACCGACGGCGATGAATTGGGAGTCGCTTTGCAATTGCTCCTCGTCGATAGGTTCAAGCATCACCTGGCCGCGCCAGCGGTTGACGTTGGCCAAGAGGCCCCCGCCCGCCGTGCTGACCGTGATCTCGGCCAGGCGGTCGCCGTCGGTTACGCGAAAACCCGCCTTGCGGCCCATCGGGCCAGGCCCCAATTCCTCCCAGCCCTCGGGAACTTCGTACGTTGGCGCCGTATCCTCCGGGCCGCCCCGTCCGTCGTTCGCGCCCGAAGCACCGGAGGGCGGCCCCACCATCGGCCCACCGGCAAACGGCGGATTTCCCATACCGCCGGGCTTCAGTTTCCCCTCGAAATTGACCAGAAGCGCCGTCGTACCGTCAAGCTCCAATTTCGTCGTCTCTTGGTCCAATTCCGTTTCGTCGATTGGCGACAGGCCAAGCTGGCCGCGCCAGCGGTTCACGTTGGCCAAGAGGTCCCCACCCGCCGTGCTGACCGTCGCTTCGAGCGTGCCGCCGCCGGAATCGATTTCCAGCGTGGCATATCGCATTCCCTCGGCGGGCCGTTCTCGCCAGCCCTTGGGCAACGTCCATTGGGGCGTGCCTTGGTCGCCGAACCGCACCGATTTCACCAGCGCGGTGAACGGCCCGGCTTGCTCAGCCACCAGGTCGCTTTGACCGGAGAGCTTGAAAAACCAGTTCTGGTCGCCGTGGCCTACGATCGCCGCCAGCATGCGGTCCTTGCCCGCCTTGTCGGCACCCGTGAGCTTGTCGATCGCACTTTGCTTCGGCACTGAGTAGTGCTCTATCTGGGGGGTGCGGCCACAGCCGGCCAGAGCTTCAACGAGCGATGCCGTCAAGACAACAAGGGTAGCGAGGCGGACGTTCAAAAAACTGGTTCCAAGAGCGAGAATGAAAGCGGCGGGGCCTTTTCAGGGGGGGTGCGAGGCAGGCCGATTACCAGCCATCCCCACCGCGGCGAGTTTTGCCCCTCAAACGATTATAGCCGCCATGAGCGGAAAAAGTACAGGTGTCCGCCGCGTACCGGCGCAGGGGGGGGGAATGTCTTGGTACACCGTGTCCGCCGCGGAGCGGCAAGGGCATAAAGCCTGGGGCGCCAGCCCTCGTTGTTCTACACAACTTTTGTAGCGACCGGATGCCGGTTTGCCCCGTTCACGGGGCTTCCGCGCAGCGGTATTCGGCCCGGCGTTTACGCCGGTTCGCAAACCGCCCCACTTGACTTTCTTCCAGCCCCGTTCACGGGGCTTCCAGGATGGCTTAAGCCAACCCAATGGTAAGCCCCGTGAACGGGGCTGAATACATAATAATGTGCTCCCGTTTTCCCCGGCATGAATGCGCATGAATGCCGGGGCTATGACCGCTTCGCGGGAGGCCCCGTGATCGGGGCGGCGCATCACTCGCGACATGTGTAGAACAACGAGGGCGCCAGCCCCAGGACCGTTTGATTTCGATTATCCGCCCCGAAGGGGCGGCGTCGAAGGGCGAGTGAGCACAATGTCGTGGGCCGGATCGCGACCGAGGCGACGCGAAGTCGTCATTCTTCGCAGCCGTGAAGGGACAGCGCTGGATCGAGTGAAGTCGCCCATTGCGGACGGCGGCGGTCCGCACCACAATCGCGTCTTTGGCCACTTCGTTTCCGGGCACTCCGAGCCGATGAGCCAGGCCGCCGAGCCGAAACTACCGCAACCGTTGCCGTACCAGCAAGCGGTCCTCGATTATCTGAAGACCGAGGATCCGGCCGTCTGGCAATGGTTCGCAGAGCGGCGCTCTAACCCTGAGCTCGCGGCCGCCGTGCGGCTTGAGCTGCTCAAATCGACGTACCGCATCGACCGGCACACCCAGGAGGATCTCTACGACTTAGCGGAGGTGGTGGCCGGCCAACTGGGGCTGAACGTCCCCGTCACGTTCTACCAGGCACAACACCCACAAGGGCTCAATGCCGGCCTGGTCTGGCTTCCCGGTGAGGCCCATTTGGTATTGAGCGGCCCGGTGACGGCGACGCTCTCGAACATCGAGCTCAAGGCGCTGTTGGGGCACGAGCTCGCTCACCTGTTGCTCAACGAGGGATGGGGCGGCGAACACCTCATCGTTTCGCAGATGCTCTCCACACTGGCCGACGACGCGGCATCACCCCCCTCGTACGCCGCGACGGCGCGGCTGCACGGCCTTTACGCGGAGCTGTTCTGCGATCGCGGGGCATGGTTCGTCACTCGGGACCTCGCGGCCACCGTCTCGGTGCTGGTCAAGGTCTCCACAGGGCTGAGCGAGGTCAATGCCGAGAGCTACCTTCGCCAGGCGGAAGAGATCTTCAGCCAAGGGCAAGCCAAGACCGAGGGCATCACGCACCCCGAGAGCTACATCCGCGCCCGCGCACTCGCGCTGTGGGTTGATCAAGGCGACGAGGCCGCGACGGAAATTGCCCGGATGCTCGATGGGCCGCCCGAATTGGAACGGCTCGATTTGTTGAACCAGCGGCGCGTGGCCGATTTGACGCGTCGATTGATCGACGCTCTCTTGTCGCCGAAATGGTTCCAGACGCCGCGCGTGTTGGCCCACGCGCGGGGTTTCTTCGACCAATACGCCCCACCCGACGCGAACGTTGCCGACGACGCCCTGCCGAGCGACATCGCGACACCCGACAAGGCGCTCGACGATTACTACGGGTACGTCCTGCTCGATTTCGTCACGGTCGATCGCGACCTCGAAGAGCTGCCGCTGGCGGCGGCGCTGGTGCTCAGCCGGCGGCTCGGGCTGGCCGAGCGGTTCAAGGAAATCGTGCTGAAGGAGCTGAAACTGACGAAAAAGCGCTTCAACCAGATCGAGTCCGGTGTGGAGGAACGACTGGCGAACGTCCGAAGTCGCGTTCAACGATGAACCTGTCTGGCGGCCAACGGCTGCCACGTGGTATGCTTGTTGGAAAGTAATGGAGGTATGCGACATGATCGAATTGAGTGCGGACCAAGGCAAGGCACTGGACGCGGAAGCGGAAGTTCCTCCGCGAGTGGTCGACCCACGAACCAAGCGAGTCTACGTCCTGCTTGGCACGGACCAATATGAGCGACTCAAGAGCGTTCTAGATCCGGGACCGATCACCGAGGACGAACGCCGCGTGATCGTCGCGGGAGTTTGGAAGCGGGCCAATTGGGACGACCCGCGGATGGACGCCTTGGCGGCGACATGAGCACGTTCGAGGAATTCTTTCACGAGCGGCAGACCGCCGGCGGTTTCTCGACCGAGGACACGCTCGCCGCGCTGCTCCCCCTGTTGCGGCAAACAATCGCCGCGCACGGCGCGGGGGGCGTGGCGCCGTTGGCCGGTCTTGCCGAATTGCGCGTCGACGAGGGGCGGATCTGGTTCGAAGAGGCGCGGGTTGCGCCGGCGACGAACAACCTTGACGTCGTCCGCAAGTTCGAACAACCGGCCATTCGCGCCCTCGATGTCCTCGCTGAAAGCCGCCGCACGACCGACCTCGACCTGGGGCGAGAGCAGATCGTCGATCTGCGGATCGGCCGCCGCGGCGAGGAGCTGACGAAACCGGTGTACCTGCCGGGCTACATTGGCTGGGAACACGAAATCGGCCACCACGACCCGCTAACCGATGTCTTCAGCCTGGGCCTGCTGCTGGCCAGTCTGGCCTGCGGGCTCGACTTGAACGTGCCCGAGGAGCTCGAATCGTTCGTCGCCCACCGCGGCAACTTGTTCGAGCTGAATCGCACCCTGCACCCCGTGCTCGCCCGCGCCATCGCCCGGATGACCGAGCTCGACCGCCATCGCCGGCCGCAGGATCTGGAGGCGCTGTCGCGGGGCCTGGAGAACTACCGCGACCAGTCCGTCGAGCTGGCATTCGATCCCTTGTTGGCCGGGGGGTTCAGCCGCCGCGATCTCAAGGGAAAACGGCAGCTCGTGCTCGCTCGGCTGCAAGACCGGTTGTTCGAGATTTCGCGGCAGAACCGGTTGTTGCACTTCCGCGCGACGGCCCATTCGGTCAATTTGACCCAGGCTTCGGTGCCCCTGTCGTTCGACGTGCGGAGCATCCGGTCCGACCAAGTACTCACTTGGGGGGAATCGTTCGAGCGCGAGATCACGGCCGGCGACGGGGTGTCGCTGAACAAGTACCTGAATTTCGCCGAGGCGGTCTACCTGCCGAGCGCGCTCGACCAGATTCGCCTAGAGGCGCGCCGCGACCAGACGGAGTTCGGCTTCGCCCAGTTGCGGCTGGCCGTCTGCTTCCTGAGATGGACGAACCTCAAGGAATCGCCGCCCGAACGGTTCGATTCTCCGCTGGTGCTTTTGCCCGTCGAGCTGACGCTGAAGAAAGGCGTCCGCGACACGTTTTGGCTGCAAGCGACCACGAGCGAGGCCGAGGTCAACCCGGTCGTGCGGCGCCAGTTCTCACAGCTCTACGATGTCGATTTGCCCGAAACGATCGACCTGGCCGTGACGAGCGTCAGGGCGTTTTACGAATTTCTCGCCGCCCAAGTGCAAGCCAGCGAACCGGCGGTGAGCGTGCAGTTGATCGAGCGGCCCAGGATCCGGGTGATTCACGAAAAGGCGCGGCGGCGGCTGGAGCTCTATCGCCGCCGGCAGCGACTGGCCGGACGCGGCGTGCGCAGCTTTCTGGATCTCGACTACAGCTACGACCCCGACAATTACCATCCGCTCGGCCTGCGGATCTTTTCCGAAAAGATTCGCACGGCCGGCACACGGCTGCGGACGATGATCGAGGGCGCGAGCGGCCCGCGGCGCCCCGCCGCGCCCGAACCGCGAGAAGCGCCTCCGTCTGGCCACGACGGTACGCTCATCGAACAGGAGCGGACGCTGTTTACGATCGAGGACGAACCGGAGGCGAACCCCTACACCTGGGAATTCGACCTGTGCGGCGTGACCTTGGGCAACTTCAAGTACCGAAAAATGTCGCTGGTCCGCGATTACGCGGCCTTGCTGGAAAGCGATACCCCCAACGCGGCCTTCGATGCCATTTTTTCGCTCGCGCCGCGCGACGTGACGGGTGAAGCGGTCGAGACGCCGCCGCTGGAGGACCGATTTCACGTCGTTTCGTGCGACCCGACACAAGCCGGCGCGATCGCCCAGGCCCGCGGCGGTCGCAGTTACGTCATCCAGGGACCGCCCGGAACCGGCAAGTCGCAGACCATCACCAACCTGATCGCCGATTACGTCGCCCGCGGTCGACGCGTGCTTTTCGTCTGCGAGAAGCGGGCCGCGATCGATGTGGTCTATCTTCGGCTGCGCCAGCAAGGCCTCGACGAACTTTGCTCGCTGATTCACGACTCGCAGGCCGACAAGAAGGCCTTCGTGATGGATCTCAAGCAAACTTACGAAGGGCTGCTCGAATCGGCCGGCCAGCGCGACAAGGGTTGGGAGACGCAACGCGAAAATGTGCTCAAGTCGCTGCGGCAAGAGTTGGGGCCGCTGGAACAATTCAGCCAGGCGATGCAGTCGCAACCTGAGCGGGCAGGCGTGCCGCTGCGCTCGCTGTTGCACCGGCTGGTCGAGCTCGACCGCCGCGTGCCCCCGTTGACGCAGTTGGAACAGGAGCGGGTGCCGTTCTACTCGGTCTGGAGCGCCAACGGGCCGCAGCTCGACCGGCTCGCCGGATGTCTGGCCGAAATCCCGCAAGCCACCGTTCTGGCGCGCCATCCGCTACGGCACTTGAGCGCGGGCCTGTTGCGCGCCGAGCGTCCGCTCGAGCGCGTCGCCGAGGGACTGCGCGCCGCGGAAGCGGGGCTGGCAAAGATCGAGGCGGCCCTGAGCCGAGGCGGCTTGCCATCCGAACAGATCGACACGCTCGACAAGGCGCGGCGGCTCGTGGAGTTCGCCGTTTTGGTCGAACCGTTGGCGCAAGGCAAGCAGACCGCGCTGCTCGACGCGCAGAGCGGCGCCTCGAAACGGCTGGCCAAATTGATGAAACAGTACCGCGCGGCCGAAAAGGAGCTTACGCAAGCCCGCCAGGCCGCTAAGGGCTGGGCCCGAAAGCCGCCCCCGGCCGACGTGCCGTGGGCACTGGCCCAGGCGCGCAGTCTCGAGCAATCGTCGTTCCCCTACTTGAAACCCTCCTGGTGGCGACTGCGGGCCCTCATCGGCGCGTCGTACGATTTCCAATGGCACGTGGTGCGCCCCAGTTGGAGGCAATTGTTCGAGCTACTCGCGGCGGAATACGACGCCGAGGCATTGCTCGACGACACGGCGGCGCGCGCGCGCGACGAGTTTTCGTTCGGGGGCGATCCCCAGGAGTTCTTCGCCCTGGTCGAGCGACTGCGCGGCGAGCCGGGCGAATCCGCTTCGGCCGTCGCGCCCTTGCGCGACCGGCTGCTCAACCCCGGCGGCGAGGGCGCGGCAGTCGCCGCACTTGCCGCGGCCCGGCCGCTCGTCGCGGCCTTCGAGCGCGAGTTGGCCGCGTTTTTCGACGGCGGCGAGGCCCATTCGTTCGACGAGTTGCGGCGCGAATTGGCGGCCATCGACCGGGCGCTCGACGACGTGCCCGATTTTCTTCACTGCCTGGCGGACCTTGCGGAACTGCCGCCGGCAATGGCGCAGGCGCTGCGCGACCTGCCCTACGACCTGCCGAGACTCGAAGCGGCCTCTGCACAGCGCAGCCTCGACGACGCCTTTCGTTCCGATCGGAGCACGGCCCGTTTCACCGACGCAGTCCGGCGCCGGCACGTCGAGCGACTCGACGATCGGTGTGGACAATGGCAGGAGACGAACGCCGCGACGATCCGCGACCGCGTGCGCCGCGTGTTCCTCGATCACGTCGGCAGGGCCTCGCTCTCCGCCGCGCAATTGAATGCGGAGGAGAAGGAATTCAAGAAGCTCTACAACTCCGGCCGCCGCGAGCTGGAGCACGAGTTCGGCAAGAGCATCCGTTTCAAGTCGATCCGCGATCTCGTGGGCGGGCCGGCGGGCGACGTGATCCGCGATCTCAAGCCGGTTTGGCTGATGAGCCCCCTGAGCGTCTCCGACACGCTCCCCTTGGCCTCCTCCTGGTTCGACGTGGTGATCTTCGACGAGGCGAGCCAGATCACGGTCGAGGAGGCGGTGCCGGCCGTGTTTCGCGCCGCCCAGGCGATCGTCGTGGGCGACGAAATGCAGCTCCCGCCCACCGATTTCTTTTCCGCTCGCCGCGACGACGGCGACGAACGACTGCTGATCGATCAGGGAGATGAAGTCGTCGCCTACGATCTCGACAGCGGCAGCTTCTTGAACCACGCCGCGCGGAACCTTTCCTCGCGGGTGCTCGGCTGGCACTATCGCAGCCGCAGCGAGTCGTTGATCAGCTTCTCGAACCGGGCTTTTTACCAGGGCCGTTTGCTGACGGTGCCCGAGGAGCGGCTTCCCGCCGCGGGCCGCGCCGAGCTCCGTGCGAGGGCCGCCGACGACGCCCAACGGCACACCAGCGCGCTTTTGGAGCGGCCGATCAGTTTTCACTTCATGGAGCACGGTGTTTACCAGCAACGCCGCAACCGCGCCGAGGCCGATTACATCGCGCGACTGGTGCGTGAGCTGTTGACGCGAGAGACTGGTTTGAGCCTGGGCGTGATCGCCTTTTCCGAGGCGCAGCAAGACGAGATCACGACCGCCTTGACCCGGCTGGCCCAGGACGACGCCGACTTTCGCGGCCGGCTCGAGGCCGAGTACGAGCGCGACGACGACGGTCAGTTCGTCGGCTTGCTGGTGAAGAACCTGGAGAACATTCAGGGGGACGAACGCGACGTCGTACTCCTCAGCGTCTGCTATGGCCGCGGGCCTGACGGCCGGATGCTGATGAACTTCGGCCCGATCAACAAGAGCGGGGGCGAGAAGCGGCTCAACGTCGCCTTCTCGCGGGCTAAGCACCACATGGCGCTCGTCAGCTCGATCGGCGCGGCCGAAATCACCAACGAATACAATGACGGCGCCAATTGCCTGAAGAACTACCTCCGCTACGCGGCGGCCGTTTCCGTCGGCGACATGGCCGCGGCCGCGCGGGTGCTCATCGACCTGTCGGGCCGGCGCGGCGACGAAGCGGGGCGCGACGCGACCGCCGAAGATGCCGTCGTGGCCCAACTCGCCGATGTGCTCGGCCAGCGCGGCTGGCAAGTGGCCCTGGGCGTCGGACAATCGCACTTTCGCTGCGCCCTGGCCGTCTGCAGGCCCGGCGACAGCGCCTACGCGCTGGGCATTCTAGTCGACACCGACGCCTACTATCGCCAGAGCGACGTCTTGGAGCGCGAGCTGATGAAGCCCAAGCTCCTGACCGATTTTGGTTGGCCGCTCGCGCACGTCTTGACGAAAGACTGGCACCAAGACCGCGAGGCGGTGCTCGAACGGCTCGAACGCCGGCTACGCGGCGAGTAATGCCACCGCGGCCACCGGCTTGCCTGGTGGTCTGTGACGCTGGCAGCTACCCAAGGCGGCCGCCATTCCTTTTTTCAAACCCCGATTGCCCTGCCGCTGCCTTTGGCAGCGGCAGGGCAATCGGGTGGCAGGGGAGAGTTGGGCCCGCGGCATCGTAGCTGCCAGCGTGAGTCCTTGGCACCCGCGCAGTGGGTCGCGGGCAAGCCGGTGGCATCATGTAATTGATCCTAGCCTTTAAGCGGGCTGTTGTATATGATTGCCGCGCTAGTCCTTTATTTAGAAGCGCCGGCGGAGCCAACGTGGCTGGATGGGTCAATCAACGGCTTCGATCATATTCGCGGAATGTTCAAGATGCCGCAACTCTGCTCATAGCTCTCTTCCAATTCAAGCGGAACGGCGAGGTCATCGGCGAGCCAAAGTGGCACCGTCGGCAACGGCCGCCCAAGGCCCAGGAGGTGCGTCCACGTCTCCAGCACCCACTCGTCCGCGCGTTTCGTCAGACGGCAGGCGGCGGCATAGAGCGGCGGCGGTTCGGGACCCAGGCTTGGGTCGGAGTGCCCGACAAAATCGAGCATTTCCTGGTACAGGTTCGCAGTGCGTGTCGTCACCACATCGACGATGACGACCGAGACTCGCTCCCGGAGTAATCCGGCGCACTTGGCGACGAACGATCGCCGGTGTGCCGGGCGGTCCTTGTTCGCCGGGCTGACAATCTCGACGGCGGCCACGAGACGGCAATGACGTTTCTCGTCGTAGACGAGCACTTCATAGGTGTCCTGCGTCGGCAGGTCCGTGACGACGGCGAGCGTCGGCAGCGGCGGCGCCCAGACCGCCGTCGCGATGCCGCCGCCATTGCCGGTCGCGTTGCCGGCCGTCAAGACAACTTCCCCTTGGTCGTCGAACGTCGCCACGTCGATCTCGGCACTCGACCCCGAATGAACGCGAGGCTCAGCGAAATAGCCAGCGGGCAGCGTCCGTTGCAGGCCGGCCACGATCATCATCGGCCACCCGCCGTGCAGCCCTTCCCAATGGCGCCGATTTTCCAACGGTGGGCGGAAATGGTCACGCGTGGGCATGAGTTGGTCCTTGACATCCCACAATGCTTGAGGCAGCACGTCCGAATTTCAGTTAATTGGAACACTGCCCACCGGCACTGTCAATCGACCTGCCGCCCAATCTTCGTTGCCGCCAGGCACCTCGTCGCCGCAAGCCTGTTTGTGTTTGGCCAAGCCTTCCTCGCGAGGAGCCAGTACAGGAATAGCTCTCTGCCCCCAAAGCGGTACGTTGACCTGCCATCGCCGCGGAGGTAGTATGCGCGCGGAGATGTGTTCGGTCGCGCTGCCGTTGTATCGTGAGGTGTTCTCATGCGACGTTCGTTCTTCGTCGTCTGGCTGGGGTTGGCGGTTTCATGCTTGGCACGATCGCCGCGCTCGACCGACGCCGCGACCATCGAAGGTCGCGTCGTCAATTCCGCCGGCGAGCCCCTTGCAGGGGCGGAGGTGCGAATCTGGCAAAAGCTTGAGGGGCTCGATGGGCGTTTCGTCGATCGGTCGGTTGAATTCGACGGCAGCGACATGCTGCTCACCGACGCCGAGGGGCGCTTCGTTTCGCCAGACGTGCTGAACGTCGAGGCATACACACAGATCGTCGCCGAAGCGCGGGGCATGCTCGCCGGCCGAAGCGGCTGGAATAAAATCGCCAAAGATGAAGTGGCGGCCAAAACGCCCGACATCACGCTCAAGCGTCTGCGCATCGTCATCGGGAAGGTGCTCGACCGCCGCGGCCAACCGGTCGACGGCGCCACGGTATTCAACTCAGGTGACGGACACGAGCGGGTCGAAGCAACGAGCAAAGGCGGCGGAAAGTTCCTCCTTTCGCACGTGCCGGAAGGCGGCGTGTTCTTGTTCGCCGAAAAGCCCGGCTACCGCTTTACGGGTGTGCGATTGCCGGCCGATCAGGCTAAGGCGACGCTCCTGCTGACCTCGCTCGATGAATCCGCCGAGCCCAAGGCCACCTTGCCACCGCTGCTCTCGCCGGACGAGGAATACGCTTTGGCGCGTGCAGTGCTCGATCCCTGGCTCGAGCGGTTGGCAAAGTCCGGCACGCCTCAACAAAGGATCAGAGGCTTTTCGTCCTTGATCCAAATCAATGGCCTGGAGGCTTTTCAACGCCTCGATTCGATGGGCAACGTGGATAAGCCGACTCGCGATAGGCTTCGCCATAGCGCCATTCATTCGGTCATAACGCACCACGACCGCACCTCGTGGGATGAGTTGCGCGCGATGATCGAAGCGGGCGACGACGAGTACCACAAGACCGCGGAACTTATTCAGGCGACCGATGAGATGGATGACGGCGAGGTGGACGAGGATAAGCAGGCGATGCGGCTCGAATGGATCGATTCGGCTGTGCCGCACGCGCGTAAAATAGCAGATCCAACACGACGCGTCGCGGTCTTGGCAAGCCTGAGCGAACGCTTGTTTGACGTGGGCGAAGTTGCGCGTGCGCGGCAGATACTGGCGGAAGCCGAGAACGACATGAAGCCACTGTTCCCTGATAATGGGGCGCAGTATGCTGCCCTTCATCTCGCGCTGGCGGCGGCGCACGATGACGCGGACCGCGCCATGGACTGGCTCGCAAAAGCGGGCATTTACTTGCGGATGCACGGCGGCCGTGTGGCCGCCGGACTTCTGCCCGATCATCCGCGACGGGCCGTCGAAGCCTGGAAGCGGGTTGCGGAGGCGATGCACAACGATCGAGGGCGGACAGGCTTCGAAGCCCGTGCGGCCGCAGAATTCTGCTATCGGCTGGCGAAAGTCGACCGCCCACTAGCCGAACAGGCCGCCGCTGACGCCCAAGAAGCGGTCGAAGAGCGCATTCGGGCAACAGGCGCGATCATCTTTCGCGCAAAAGGCGCGATCATTCTAGCGCTGGCCGAGAAGCAGCCGGCCGAGGCTCGCCGATTTTTGGCGGCGTTGGTGCGTGAGGAGCTTCCTCAGCGTCCCATTGAAGAGAGTACGCTCCTGGTTTCGGATTCGGCGCCGGCGACTGCGGCGTGGCTTTTGCCGGCGGCCGAGCGGGTCGATCCCGATCTCTGCAGCGAACTGTTCTGGCGGTCGCTGGCCTTGCGGCTGCCGCGCCCCAGTCGAAACACTCTCGATGATCAAGCTGAATTTGCCGACATCGAATTGGCGAAGCTGCTCGCCAGGTACGACCGCGACATTGCGCTGGTGCTGCTGGAACCGCTGGCTGCGAATGCTTCCGCTCTGGGCCCTGTGCAGGTGCGATCTGGAGTAGCAGACAGTATCCTTCAAGCGGCGGCGCACGTCGATCCGCGCTGGGCCAAGAGTATTCTTGACACGCTTGCCGATCCGCCTGTCGCCATCCAACACGCTATTGGACAGCTCGACGACATGTTGCGGTTTCATCTGCTCAACATCTTGGCCCTGCCACTGCCCGACCGCTGGAACGCGCAGTACGATTCCGCGGGCTTCTGGGAACCATCGGCGAGGGACAAGCCGTTGCCGCCCTAGCCAACGTCGTTGGTGGAACCCTCGGTCGAGGGTACAATCGACCGCATGACACAAGTGGCACCACTTTTGCAGAATTGCGGGAAGGCCTTCCCGAGCCGTCAATTGGAGATCGGTTCAGCCCATCGCCGGTTGCTTTGGTCGTGGGCCCTGTCACTCCTGGTGACGCTGCTCGTGGCAAGCTGTGCCGTGCCGCCGCGCACCGCGCGCGCCGCGGATTTGACGTTCCGAAACGACGTCATGCCAGTGCTCTCGAAAGCCGGCTGCAACCTGGGAGTTTGTCACGGTAACCAGAACGGCAAAGGGGGCTTCAAGCTATCGCTGCGAGGACAAGATCCCCAGGCCGATCTGTTGGCAATCTCGCGCGATCAGCACGGCCGTAGAGCGAACCCACTTGAGCCCGACCGCAGCTTGCTGTTGCTCAAGCCGACCGCGCAAACGGCCCACCAGGGCGGCCGGCGGTTCCGCACGGATTCGATCGAGTACCAGATTCTGAGACAATGGATCGCCGCGGGCATGCCCGGCGACCCGCTGAACGTGCCAAGACTCGAACGGCTCGACGTCTGGCCGCGCGAGTTGGTCGTCGTCGAGCCGGAAGCGCGTGTGCAATTGAAGGTCGAGGCCGAGTTTTCCGATGGCACACGACGCAATGTGACGGGCCTGGCGGTTTACGAAGCGGCCGAGCCACTCGTGGCGATCGACCACGACGGGCTGGTCCAACGCACGGGCATGGGCGAAACGACCGTGCTCGTCCGCTATCTGCAACAGCAAGTGCCGGTGCGGCTGGCCTTCGTCCCCTCCCGGCCCGATTTCGTCTGGTCCGTGGATTCAACAAGCTGATCCAAGCGCTTCGCGGCTACGAAACACGCAGACACCCATCTCAGTAGCCTGTCGCGGCCAGGCCGTCGCGTTGAGGCGACTCCGTTCCCACGTCGCACCAACCGGTGGCGGCGGCTCTTGCCGGTCGACTTCGGTCCGCGGGGCAACGCGTACCCGCGCTCGGCATGCGCGGCCGCCGTGGCTCAGATCTCGCGGCCTTCCACCAATCCTGAAGCCAAGTCCAGGCTTCGGCGGACACCTGCACGACGGGCTGACGCCCTTGTGCTGTCCGCCAACGCCTGGCCTTTATCACACGCGCTGCCATCGGGACCCTGCCTTCGGCAGGGCGGCGACCACAAGACCGGGACGCAGGAGATAGTACCCATTGGCCGCCGCGCCTCCGGCCGAACAGCCACACGAATCCCAAGACGAACTGCAAGAGATCCCGGTAACCCTAAGGCATGAATGCCGGGGCTATGACCGCTTCGCGGGAGGCCCCGTGAACGGGGCGGTACATCACTCGCGACTTGTGCAGAACAATGAGGGCGTTCTCCTGGGCTTTGGAATTCGACCCCCATGGGGTCGGCGACGGCGATGCCGTCGTATCAGCCGCGCTGGCGGGAGCGCGGCCTGCGGCGATCAATGTGACGCGGACCGGCGCGCATTCACAGCACCGGCCCGAGCATTGCGATGGTGTTGTTCCACAGCCGGCGAGTCGTGGACCAGTGGGCCACCATTTCGGCGGTCACCGAATGCGATTGAGCTAGATAGGCGTCCTGACGCCGGCGCACCTCAGCGGTCAACGCCGGATCGTAGAACAGAACGTTATTTTCGTAATTCAGCTCGAAGCTGCGGCGGTCCATGTTGGCGGAGCCGATCAACGTCACTTCCCCGTCCAAGGTCAATGACACGTCACGCGTGCGATACGTTGGTCGGCAAGACGATCGACTTGGTCGAGGCCTCCTCACTTGGAGTCAGGTCATTCCGTCGCAGGGGCCTTGACCTCAATATCGCGATCGGCGAACGCAAGGAACGTCGGCCAGTTCGGGCCCGTGGTGTGGCCCCCCTTGTGCTGACGAAAGGCAAGCTCGCCGTCGACGATCGGTGACTCGATTTCCGGGAATTCAGCCGTGCCGAGGTCCTTCTTTCCCAGTAGCCTGAACACCGGACCGGCGGCCACGGCCGCGAGAAAGCTGCCCCGCTGATCGACCCATTGCCCCTCGGCCCCTGGACCGGTTGAGGCGCCGTAGCTGATGAACGTCGGCCGCGGCGCGCACATGGCGATCAGTTCATGGGCGTCTACCGGCAGGTCGCCCGGCGTCAATGGGCCGCCGTACTTGAGGAAGTTCCCAGCCATCCAATGGTACTCGCCGGAACCGGTGAGGTTTTCGACAAGCTCGCCGAAGTTGCGGCGGTGGAGCTTTGCCCCGCCCTCGCCCGAGGAACCGACGAAGCCGATGGCGAAGCGCCAGTCGTACGCCATCGCGACCAACGCAGCCTTGCCGTAGCGGGAAAGCCCCTCGATGCCGACCTGCTTGGCGTCGACGGCCTGATCGGTCTCGAAGTAGTCGAGTGCGCGGCTGGCACCCCAGGCCCAGGCGCGCAAGGCACCCCAATCGTCGGGTTTGCGGGCCTGGCCCTTGTTGCAGAGGCCGATAACGCCCCGAGTCAGCCCCGCGCCGTTGTCGGCCTGAATGCTGTTGGGAACGATGATCGCGAAGCCCCACCCTTTGGAAATCACCTGCTGCTGCCACGACGGTCCGGCCCCGCCGAAGCCCCTCCCAGGCGCGGTGTTCGTCCGCGGAGCATCGCCGGCCTTCGGCGCGGCCGTCCTGGCGCCAGGACGCGGTCCGAAGCCGCCAAAGCCAAACTCCATCATCACGGGGACGGGCCCCTTGGCGCTTGCCGGCGTCGTCAGCGTGAGCTGGATGTCGACCTTGATTTGCGGGCACCTCGCGTTGTCGACGTGCCCCACCAGCCTCTTGACGATGGCCGGAACGTCGCCGACCTTTTCTTCCTTGGTCTCGACCACTTCCCACTTGACATCGGGCGCATCTTTCGGGACGCGGCCGTACACCTCGCGATCGAAATCTTCGACGATCTGCGGCCGGCGATGGTTCCACCATTCGTCCGGCGTGGTGACTTCCGTCCCGTCATTGAACACGAGCGGGTCGGGGAGCGTAAACGCGTTGACCTTCGCCTCGTCGTAGTTGGCGGCGTTCGGCGCATCGCGGTTCATGCCGTTGGCGCCTTGACGCAACGATTCGATCCCTAACGCTTCCATCATCAGTTTGTGGTCCTGCTCGGCAGTCAACTCCAGAGGTGCGGGATCGGCTTGCGCGGCATCCTGCGCGGTGACAGGAAGGGCGGCCGCGGTCAGCAAAATAGCGAGGATGGCTCTTGGCATGGGAATGGCCCTGGGACCGAGGGAAGGACGTGAAGGCAGTTTAGCGGGCGGGCTGGGCAATGGCTAGAGCCGTGGCGGCTTCCCTGTGACTGCCCCACACTAACCCGCAGCGCCGACACTAACCCGCAGCGCAAGCAAGCCCTTTGGACGCGCAGCGTTCGCACCTTCACGCGAAGCGCCAGCGAGAAGAAATGACTTGGTGACATCGGCATGATAGGATGGGGGGGCATCGGGCCATCGCGCCGGACGTACCTGTGGAGCCTTGCTCGCGCTGCGGGTTAGTGTGGGAGGTGTGGGGACTTGCCCGGCCACGGCGCGAGGAATCAGGCGGTTGCTTGCTTGCGCTCCGGGTTAGTGTGGGAGGTGTGGGACTACCATGATCTATCGAACCGGACGTCCGAACGAAGGGCCCTTGCCCGACCCGCTGGCGTTTTTTATGACCTGGTCGACCTACGGCACCTGGCTGCCGGGTGACGAGCGCGGCTGGGTCGAATACCGACATGGCTGGCAGCTTCCAGACCTGGCGCGAAAGCTCGAGGCCGCGGCGAAGATGACGGAAGACGCCTGCATCCTCGACGACGAGCAGCGCGGCCTCGTCGAGCGGACGATCAGCGAGCATTGCGACAAGCGGCGTTGGGAACTTTTCGCGGTGAACTGCCGAACGAATCACTTGCACATCGTGGTCGGCGCGCACCGCGAGCCCGACGAGATGCGGTCGCAGTTCAAAGCGTGGTGTACCCGCCGGCTGAAGGAATTGGACGCGCAGCGAGCGGAAACCGCCAGCACGGGAACCGTTCGCGAAAAATGGTGGGCCGAGCGTGGCAGCCGACGCTACGTGAACGACAAGGCGAGCCTGGCGGCCGCGATCGCCTACGTCACGGAGGGCCAGGATGGCCCCCGCGCACACTAACCCCACGCACATACACCAACCCGCAGCGCCGACACTAACCCGTAGCGCAAGCAAGGCGAGGTGGACGCCGTGCGTCTCCCACATCAACCCGCAGCGCATGCAAGGCGGGACGGAAACCCCTGGTCGCCCCACGATAACCCGCAGCGCAAGCAAGGCGGGACGGTAGCCCGTCGGAATGGTTGACTCATGCGACAATGAACTGCGCCGCCACTCGGCCGGGTGGACCAAGGGCACCGTTGCTCGGGCGGCAGGCTGGCGTCGCAGCGATGCCTCTCGGCCTTGCTTGCGCCGCGGGTTAGTGTGGCGCGGCTGTGCTCACGCGGCCTTGCATGCGCTGCGGGTTAGTGTCGGCTGCGCCTCTGGACCTTGCTTGCGCTGCGGGTTAGTGTGGCGCGGCTGTGCCCACCCGGCCTTGCTTGCGCTGCGGGTTAGTGTAATTGGCCTGATCCTTTGAAATGCAGACCCACCACCGAGACCTCTTACCACCGTCAGCACCGAAGGCGCCATCCTGCCGGCTGACCTGCTGCTGCGCATCGCCGCCGATACGGGACTCGACGGCTTGAAGCCGGAAGACTACCACCTTTCGGGCGAGAAACTCAACGCGGCCATCAACCGCTCTTGGAACCGCCTCCTGGGCGCGTGGAATAACTTTCCAACGCCGTTACACGCGTTCAATCCGCAGATAGCAACTCGATGATTTCCTTGTGAGCGAAATACCGGGCTGTTTTCAGGGGTGTGCTGCCGAACTGGTTGATCCTTGTTTTGTCGGCTCCGTGTTCAAGGAGCCATGACACCGCCGCGCTGTGGTTTCGCCAGGCGGCGTGGTGCAGCGGCGTCCAATTGGGGTCGCCGTTCTCCGCGGAACCGGCGTTGACGTCCGCTCCGGCCTCCAACAGTCGCTCTGCCACCTCGCACCATCGCTCCGGCGGCACGTGCTGGAACCCCCCTACGGCGCAGTGAAGCGGAGTGCTCATACAGGACACCGCATGCACGTCTGCCCCGTGCTCCAGAAGCAACTCGACCGTCTCGACGTCGCCATGTTCCGCCCGGCCGTGCAAAGGCATCAGCCGTTGCTTTTCGCCATCAATTGCGTTCACCTCCGCTCCGAACTCAATGAGTAATCGGGCCGATTCAACGTTTCCGCGAACCGCATGGAGCGGCGTGCCATCGTAATGATCGCGACGAGCATTGGCCAATTCCGGCGACCCGTTCAACAGAGTTCGCAACTCGGCTACGTTTCCAAGCGTCGCGGCTTCGAAAACGTCGAGCGTGGCGCCGCGGTGCCTTAGCAGATCGATCACGGCACCCTGTCCACCCTGCATGGCGAAGAAGAGCGGTCGATAGAGCTGCCATCCGCTACGAGTATCGATCAACGTCGAGTCGTCGGCCAGAAGCGACTCAACGGCGTCCGCATCGTCGTTTGCGACGGCGTCGAAGATAAGCTGCTCCGGCGGGTAAGCCTCCAGGTATCGCTTGAGCTTTGCCCAGCTTGCGAAACCGTACTCGCGCGCAACCACCCGCTGTGCATCGGCAAGTCGAAAATGCGCACCGAGATCATCAGGGCACTGGCGGGCAATGCGCTCCTCGCAGATCGACGGGTTCTCTCGGTAGGTTTTGAGGAGCTGTTTGGCGGTTCGTCTGAACCGGGCAAGAGTGGAAAAGGGAGGAATGGGATGAGCCACGATGACCTCCTTCATTGATTTGCCCGCTGTCCGCGATTCGGGCTGAAGGTAGATCGATCAATCTTCGAGACTCTAGAGAGTCGGTGGACTTTGGCCTTTCCGCGGACACGGCAGCACCCGATAGCACTGTCTACGCAGTATATCCGCTCCAATTGCACTGTCCAGCTTCAATCCCCGTTTGCGCTAGGCCAGGTCCATCGAGCGACCCTGGGGCCGCCTTTCGGCGGAGACGACGGAATCGTCGTCCTGCGGGTGTACGACCGGTATTCAACGCGCCGAGTGCCGTCAGCGGTTAC
This sequence comes from Pirellulales bacterium, assembly GCA_035534975.1. Taxonomy (GTDB): domain Bacteria; phylum Planctomycetota; class Planctomycetia; order Pirellulales; family JAICIG01; genus DATKSN01. Next base: position 5,101 of record DATLQY010000288.1, on the reverse strand, counting down.
TGTCTTGCGCAGGCTCACCGTCCATGAGTTTGCTCAGGGCGGTTGCGACGGCTTTTGCCCAGATCTCATAGCCTTTGCTGGTCGGATGCAGGGCGTCGCTCATGACATCCGCGGGGATGTTCCCATCCGAGTCCAGAAATTGGGCTCCAATGTCCAGGTAATGCACCTTTCCGCCATCGTCGAGTTTGGAAACCGCGCTGTTGATCTCGCGTATGGTCTGGCGAACCGGATCGTTGGCTTTGCCTCGTGGAAATACCCCAAGGAGCAGGATTTCGGACTCGGGAAAACACTTTCGTAGCTGCAAAACGACAGCACCAATTCCCTCGGCAATTTCTTCAGCCGTGTTTCTTCCGGTGTTATTCGTTCCAATCATGACCATGACGGCCCTCGGAGAAAACCCTTCTCCTTCACCGTTCTGGAGTCGATACAGCACCCCCTGAGTCGTGTCGCCTGCGATGCCGAAGTTCGCGATGTTCCAGTGCCCGAAGTGCGCGTCCAGCACCTGCTTGCCCGCGAACGGACCATTTTCGGTTCGCCAGAAGTCCGTGATCGAATCGCCCATCAGCAGGAGCTCGGCCTTCCCTTCCTTCGCGACCGCTACGTTCGCTTCGTGCTTTTGGCGAAAAAACGGAGCCAATCCGGGAACGATCGCTGAATTGGGCCGAGGAAGGCGGACTTCCACAAGCGACGGGAACTCTTTCAAGACCGCCTTAGTCTGTGGATCAGCGGATTCCTTGAATTCCGCCAGCGCTTTCTCGGCGATCGCCACTTGCTCAGCCGTTGGTCGCGCGATGCGAACAGCACCCGGGACTTCGGCACCACCGGGCGTCGTGGGTCGAGATGCCGATTCCTGGGCGAAGGCAGTCTGGGACCAGATCAGCAATCCGGTAATGATCAGGAACAGCGATGATTTGACGAGGAGGCGGGACATTGTTGACCTTCGTGACCGTCTGGGTTTGGATTCGCGCCAAGTGAGCTGTGAACTTGCATGTCCTCACGACCAGCAAGGATCTCGGCGGTGGTCGTTATTCTATCTCCGCTACGAGCAATAGCAAGGCGGCCTGGTGATCCGGCACGGAGGGCCCGTCCATCCCGCATCAGGCTGAGAAAGCCGACGAGTGGCGAGCGAAGTCAAAGGCGACACAGTCGAAAGAGCCTGCGACCGAGCCATCGTCGTCCAAGGCGTCCGACTTTACGACCGGTGAGAATCGTGACGGGTCATTTTGCGGGCGATCCTGCGGAGGGGGCTATTCATATCCATCAGGATCACGTCGAACGGTTCCGAGTCGTCGCCGCAGCGTCGATTTGCTCGTCGATCGATCGTTGGAATCGCCATTTCCAAGGCGATGAGCCCGTTCTCCGCCAGGGTCACCTCGGCGCCGGCCTGCTTGAGCACCAGCGAAATCAGGCGCTGGCTGTCCGGGCTGTCCTCGGCGAGCAACACGTCGCAACGAAGCCTGTTCTCGAATTGCGACCGGTCCGATTGCGCTAGCGCGGCCGTGGGGCCATCGGCCTGCTTCTCGCGGAGCGGCGCGCCGCCGATAGGACCTGTCGCCAACCGAACTATGAACGTCGTACCTTCGCCGGGCACGCTGCTGACGCCGATCGTGCCGCCGAGTATTTCCGTCAGCCTCTTGTCGAAGTCACCATGAGCGGTGGTGTCGCTTCAACGACGCAGTTTTCGAAACGTGACGCACTCACGCCGATATCGTTGTTGGAAGCGGCCGACGCCGCGCTGTATGCCGCCAATTCCTCCGGACGCAACCGCACGGAACTGGCCACCGTCGCGACGTTGGAATGCGACCGCACCGAGCTAGCCAGCGCGGCGACGGGATCTTGAAAGTAGAAATACCCGTTCGTTACATAAGGGTCGGCCGCGGCCTTCACGGCACGTCCCGGCCCGACCGATAGACGGGCATACCGCCCAGAACGTGCATCAGCTCCCCGTATTCACGGGCGAACAGCCAGCCAGCGGGTCTCGCGGTTGGGCCAGGAATCGCACGTCTCGCTCATCGCCGGTCTCCGGTTGCTTGCCGGGGTAGGCGGCCATTCTACAGGTCGATCGGGGACGCGGAACGCGGAAACGATGAATCCGCGAAAAATGAGCGGCCCTGTAACAATCGCTGGCCACATCCGCTGAGCTTGATTGACACCAACGAGCGTCCTCCCCGCAAGCGTCCTCGCCGCCCTGAATCCCAAGAGCGCGACATTCCTCTGAAAAGGTGGATCGTTGCCGCCAAGGGAGATGGTGTGTCTTCATCCGGAGCAGCACCCATGAACGTCCTTCTCCAAATCATTGCCGTGACGGTGCTCCTGCTTCTGGCCCAGGAGGCACTCCGGAGAGCGACCCGGTGGGCCGTTTGGGGCGTGTTCCTTCTGCTGCCTCTGATTCTCACGCCCTACTGGTTACGGGTAAACGAACTCGGCCCCTTTCCGTGGTTCAAGTTTTACACCATCTTCTTCTGTGTGTGCTGGGGCACGGCGCTGCGTTTCACATCTCTTGGAAATCGAGCTTGGGCTCGTTCTACCATCCCACCGTTGCTCGCGGTGAACATCTTCGAGGCGGTGGTCCTCGACCTATTCGGACATGGATCGGCTCACGCCCTGAACGCTGCCGCCGGTCTGCTGCTCATCGCGACATTGCCCTACGGCCCCGATTCCACGCGGATCGCCTCGGTGAACCGCTGCCGCGACCTGCTCTACCGAACCAGCAAGCGCTGGGTGATTGGTTACACGCTCTGGAATTGGACGTTCGTTTACCTCAATTACCCATCGCTCACGGGCCACCATACCGCGGTCCTTGCCGCTGGGCTGATCGTTGCGATGAACGATCCAGGTCGATGGTCGCAGACGCGGGCTTCGACTCTGGGCGTCAATCTGCTCTTCTCCGCGACCTTCTTCAACGGCATGATTGCCTGGATGGACACTTCGACCTGGTTCGATGAGCAAGTAGGAATTATTGCGGCGGGATTCGCTCTCGTGTTCATGGCTGGTTGCACTGGAACGGGCGGCGCAAAACGACGAGATTCTCGCGGGCGACGAGTTCCTCGACGAAAACAAATACCACGCCGATTAGTCGCGGCATTCACCGGTCGTCTGCTCGCGCGGGGACGCGGCGAAAGGACGATGAGCGTCCGAGGTCAGTTGGTCGCAGTCAAGCGGGACACCTTCGCCAGAATCCGCTTCTTCAGGTCCTCGTCCTTCACGTCCTTGGCCAGTGCGTAGAAGCTGTGCGGGTACTTGACCATGTGGCTGCCGGCGATTCCGCCGACGTGGCGCTTTACTTGAGCGGCCCAATACTCGCGGGTGAGCGGGGTCGGTGCCTGGGGCGGGGCCGGCGCGCCCTCGGCCTCATTCGCGCGTGCCCCCCGGACCCACTCCCAATAGGCCGGGACACCCTTGCGAGCCAGATCCTTGTGTCCCATGCGGTGTAGCTCGACCAGGGCGTGACCGATCGTCACCACGTGCCCGTCGAACCCGTCGCCCGCCGCCTTGAGGAACTCCTCGAAAATGAAGTGGATGAACTTCTGCTCGTCATCGAGGCCCACGAGCGGTTCGGGGTCCATTTCGACCGCGGCCTCCGTTTTCCCAAAGCTCTGGACCATCTTCCGCAGGCCGGCGATCCGCTCGGGTGTCGCGGCCTCGGGCACTTCGCCGAGCGCCTTCAGGCTGGTGACCGCGAAGATGATGTTGTGGCCTTTCCCACGTAGCGTGGCGATGCCGGCGTCGAGATCTTCGACCAATCCCTCGACAAGTTTCGGGTCGGCGGTCTCCTTCGGCCGGGCCGCCGCGTAGATCGAGCTCTTTAACAGCCCTCCGTCGAGAAAGGCGAGAATCTCCTTCTGCGTGTCGGCGTCGAGCTTCTGCTCGCGGCAGAAGAACGCGGACGAGATGACGGCGGCCGCGTTGTGCCCGAGGCCGAACGAGTTCCCCATCTCGGCGACCCGGCTCATGCCGTCGAGGCCTTTTACGATTTCCCGCGGTCCGATCGGTGTGTCCTCCGCCGGCTTCACATCGACCGCGGCGGCGCGCCCGTCGAACAGTGCCTCGGCGCAGAACGGTGCTCCGGCGATGATGAGCCCGGCCTTCATGAGTTGCCGCCTGGTGATCGCGTCTGAACGAGTCATGGAACCAGCTCCGTTGGAGTGTGTGCGCCGCGGTTCGGCGAACGGCCGTTGCAGCGGACGAACCAAGCCCGCAAGAAATAACGCTGGCGCGTTACACGGCATGGCCGTCCTGGCGGTCGCAGGCATCGCCGTTTCCAACGGCCTGGCGGACATGCACAGATGGGCGCTACGTAGATTCCCTGATGGGCGCCGCCGGTCTCCTTGCCCTATCCTCGGTGTGCTTCGCCAGTCATCGCCGCGAAGCGGATTCGCTCCGCCGGGCGTAGCACTGCGACGGAGTTTTTCCGCCGCATTCCATCAGTTGCCCCACGCGGGTAACCGCAGTTTCTCCACATCAATCCGTTCACCGCCCAGGAAGACGAGAATTTGCGTCTCCGCCTGGCTATCTTTGGACTGACTTGGAGTCACGGTCACGAGCCATGAGCAAGGTTTACCGTCGATCTCGGACAGGGGCAGGCCAAGCGCCTTCTGTTGCCGGACGGTCCCGGCACGCACATGCCGGTTTACCCTGCCCACGCTGCCTGAGAAGCCAACGGTCACACGCATGCCCTTGACCTTGGCCAACTTCTCCAAGAACAAGTTGAGGGCTTCGGTGTCGCCGCCGTAGTAGAAGGTATCGACGTTTTCGATGACGTAGCCGGGGTTCTGGTAGTTGTAGCCGTCCAGGTACGATTCGTCGGCGATGATCGCGGCAAATCCTTCCGGCCACGAATAAATTGTCGGGCGGGCGGTTTGGCGTAGCGGCGGCCTTCGATGTCGGCGGAGACGCCGGGGAGGGCGGCAAACAGCACCTCGAAGGCAGCAAGGGCCAGAAGAGACTTCGTTTTCATCATGGGCCTCCGGTCGGATTGAGACGGAACAGGATCTACTGTATAGACGAACGTTGGGTGAAAAGGTTTTGCCGAAGGCCGGCATGCTGGGCGAGGTACACGCGCCGCCGCGGATTACCCTGTACGGGGCGTCGGATTCGACGC
>DATLQY010000287.1:0-4264 GCA_035534975.1 Pirellulales bacterium | reverse complement strand
TGTCCTTTTGGTTCGGGTGCGGCAGGATCGCCTGCACCTAAAAGCAATCGAATTCACATCTTACCGTGGCAGGCGGTCCAGAGAAGAGGCCACCGGTACTCCGTCCGTCACCCCAGTTGGTACGCAGATTCCGGATGAACCACTTTTGGTTCTAAATGACCTTGCACGATCATGGGAGGCCAAGCATCTGTAGGGAACGCCCTCCGTGGCGTTCCGTATTCCCATGATCGTGCAAGGTCATTTAGGAATTCTCATCGCGTCCTCCTTTGCCCATCGACGATCCGCGGATAGTGCCCAGGTGGGCGTCGTCGCTGCGTGTCACCCGCGGATTGAAGTCATCGGCCGGCGTTGGGCGTGAGCCGAACTCGCAATCCGGGCGATTACGGATTCCTACCCCCTTCTTCTTCCCCATCGTGGTTTCGTCCTCCTTTCACTATCGTGTCAGAGGCGTAACACCGCTCTCTGGTTCGCGCCGTGCAAGGCGAAACGCACGTCTGCCCTTGGCATGTCGATGTCTTCGAGGCACCGCTGGTTGCCGTTCTAGGGTGTCGGTCATTTCTGCCGCCCTTTTCTCGCAATGAATTCGCCGGCACCGACGAAGGGGCGTTTGTTGCTGACTAATTCCGCCTGCTTTTCGCCGAGGAGCACGTCGAGGGCAATGTCGCAATTCAGCACGCAGCGTAGGTCGAATCCGTCCATCAGGATGACCCGCTCGTCGGAGTGGTTGCCGAGGCTTTCTAGGCATTCCGAGGTAAACCCATTGAACGAAATAAACAACGCCTTGGTGTCGCCACCGAAGGCGTTCTTGGCACGGTCGCGCAAAACCGACACATCGGCGGCGTTGGCCTTCTCATCCTTCCAGCGAACCTCGACGTAATGCCAATGGCTGTCAAGCTTGAACAGTCCGTCGATTTGTTCACCAGTGCGACGGATGGGGCCTTTCGAGTCTTCGCAGTAGTAGCCGAAAACCTTGTTCATCAAGGCTTCGAGGCGGTTCCCTCGCTCCTGCTTATCCGGCAGGACCGCTATATTGTCGAACTCGTTACGAAGCGCGTGCAGCACGGCATGGTCGAGCTCCTTCATCTGGCCTCGTGAAACGCGCTCCGCGTGCATGCGTTTTTCTTGCGCCTTTTGTTCCTCGAAATACTCCTGCTGCGCCCGGAATCGGTCGAATCCCTCGCGGAACGCTTTGAGCGAGGCCACGGCTTGGTCTTTTCGGTCAGGGGCGACGCTGTGCAGGTCGTTCCAATAGTATATCTTGGTGAGCATCGCGCGCGCCGCTTGCGTGGCCTCGTGACCCTGGCTGCCAAGTCGTTCTAGGACGTGGTGAACGACTTTGATCGTCGCTGTCTTCTCATCTGCCATACGGTTGACTTCGACCAGTATGCCGGGAGGAACCTCGCACTCGCCCAGAAAGGTCGTGACGCGCGACCTGTACCAAAGCAAGTCGCGGATGCAGACGGCGAGCAGGTTGGCGATGTCCTGCGGGACTTTCATAGCGGAATTCGTCAGTTTGCCGGCAGACTGGAGCGCAGCAAGGCTCCGGCTCACGAAAAGCCGCCTATTTATCCCAGGCGGCTCCGTCATTGTACCGACTTCCGGCAAGATTTCCATTGGCCGGATGCGCCACTATCAGCTCATTGAGAGACCAAATGCCGTCGGCTAGAGCCGGCCACGAATTGCTGGTCGGTGGCGCAGTGCGAGTTATGATGCACCATGCCGCGACAACGTTCCTCCTTGCGGTTCAATTCTCTCCACAGCGACAGCAAAATTTGGTCGCTGCCGCGGGAGCAAAGGCGTGCATGCTTGCGGGCGCCATGTTCTGAAGACAGCACCATTATCGCGTTACCCCGGACGGCTCCGAAAGCATACGGCTCGCGCCGGGCAATTAAAGGAGGGCGCGGCTCTCAGGGTAAACTTCCCGCCTCGCTCTGCTGCCAGACGAAGTCGTACACGCGACGGGCGAGGCCGGCCGTTTCGTCCTCGGTGAAGGGGGGCTGGGGAAGGAACTCGATAAGCCAATCGAGGATCGACGTTTCGACTTCCGCCTGCGTCTGGGCCTTGCGCGTCCATTGTTCCATCGGCGCCAAAAGCTCGTGCAACCGGGACAAGAGCGACTTGCTCGCCTGCTTCAGCCTCTCGCGATCGGCCTGCGAGAGGTCGTCGCGCGACAGCAAGTCGAAAAGGGCCAGTTCGCTTTCGCTCAGCCCCTCTTCGATCGTACGCCGTTGGGCCGTATCGAGGCTGTCGGCCAAGACCAAGAGCGCGGCGAACGTCTGCTCGACCGTCGCCCGGTCCTTTTCCCGGTTGTAGTCGGCAATGATCTCTGGGACCGATCTTCGAATCACTGCCAATTTCGATCTCGAAGGGAAGGCCACTCCCCTGTCTCCTTCTTGGTCTTGTTCCCCCCTGATTTACGCAAAAACCGTCTCCTTCTTTGTCTCCTTCCTGAAAATGCGCTGTACTCCAGGATCTCATTCCCCGTCTCGCTCGGTCGCGGTTCGGCGCTTGCCAGGGCCATAACCGGCAAGGACCTACGTCACTTCCACCGCTTGTGCGCACGTGTCCGCCGTCGTATGCTCGACCAAGCAATTGCCCCCTCAGCTGGAGTTGGGCCTTCGGCTCATCGACAAGCGCGAGGCTCAGATGTTGTTCGAGATGGTCGCTGGCCGTTAACGATCCGGGCCGATTCCCGTTGATCGCGAATGCGTGCTTCCGGCAATGGCCGACCATCTGGCGTGGATGACGCTGCAGCCAGGTGCCTTGTTCGAGGCTGATGCGCCACGAGCGGGGCTTTTTCAACGAGGGGAGGAGCCTATCGCAGCAAACACCGCAAACGCAACTCGCCCAGTGCGTGACATCGCCAATCCGGCCACGGGACTGGCACCGGCACGAGCGAAGTAAGCGAATCCGTCGTGGAAGGCTGGGACGTCCAATCCACCCTTGACTGCGCGAAAGCAACGGGCGATCGCCGGTTCAAGCGGCCGGGTCGTTCCTCTCAGGCTCAATCCTGCCCCAGGCCCTGATCCAGCCTCGCCGGCCGCTCACCTACGAGCGTTCACTGCGCAAGCTGGTCATCCTGTCGCGGCCAGCACCGTAGCCTGCGCTGGACGATTCGGTGGTGGCCCAGCCCTCGATGGCGTTTTCATCGACCTCGCACGTGCCACCCAAAACCGTCGGGGCGGCCAGATCACGCCACATCTCGTCACCACCACAGCCACTCCACGCAAAAAACTCGCGCGCCGAGCGGGGTGATTCTATGCGCCCACTAAGCCACGACCATCTCGCCAGCCCCCGCTGGCTCCCACTCAACGATCGAAATTGGCTCTCTTTTCAAGATCGGTCCCAACCTGCTCCAGGCCGATACCTGCGGGCGCAGCCAATTTCAAAATTCGTTTTTTTGAATCATCCATAAACAGATTCTCCCCCACAAAACGAGCAATGTCTTCCGTTGCTATCGTATTCGCTCATTGCAGATAGATATTGGTGCGGCGTGGGCGCCCTATTGGGGGAACCAGCCATGCCAACTGCCACAACCGACCTCCTCGTACTCGATTGCGCAACCTGCCGGCACACCTTCCACGTCCGCCGTTCGGTGGCCAGCATGGTCCAGGTCTGCCCGAGGTGTCGGCACTTCGTGGTGCCCTGCGAGCGGGAAGTCAAGCCGCCGGGGTTCACGGTGGTCGCTCCTCGGACCATCTCGCCGCCGATCTTGGTCACTCGCCCCGTGCCGGCTCGCATCATCGTCCATCCGGTCGGCGATCCCCTGGCCTTCCTGGTCCGGTTCGTCATCGGGTTCATCTTCGGCGCCGGGGCCGTGTTCGGCATGATTTTGCTGCTACCGCTGCTCCTGATGCAAATCAGCACGACGTGTTTTTTGCGTGCTGCCGTCGCCGCTTCCTTCCGCTGGTCGAGCAATCCGGACAGCAAGGCATTCAACGTCGTCGTGGCGATTTCTTCAATCTCGGGGCAGGTGATGTGCGGTCGCCGCAACCGGCCGCCGGTGATGCCAGCCACGGTGGCGTGGCGCAAGCCGACTGTCAACCAGATTTCCGCCCCGCGAATTTGACTCGGCTGTTTCTCGACGTAGGGTTGAGTTGCCGGCGTCGACGAACCGCCGACGTTCGACCGCCGGGCCTGCCTTACTCAGGCGCCCCAGCGGTCGATTTTCAGGCCTTCCCGCTGGCCACGTGGGTGCCGATTCCCGCCTGCGTGGCTGTTTTTTCATGCGCCACGTAGTTTCCCGGATGGACGCCACTGACGG
>DATLQY010000286.1:0-5982 GCA_035534975.1 Pirellulales bacterium | reverse complement strand
TGCGGAATCGCCAGTTTCAGGATCGTCGTTCATGGCGTCATTCGTCAATGGTCATTGGTCAGTTGTCATTGGTCATTGGTTGCCAGCAGCTACCGTCGTTTGGCGACCCCTGGCGACCGCTTGGCGTCGTTGCGAGGCGTGGCAGACCGAAATGGGCCATTCTTTACGGCCATCTCGATGTCCAGCGCCAACGGTGCCGAAGGCGGCACGACCAACATTAGGGCCGAAAGCAGACACAACTCGGCGGCGATGAGTAGAATGGCCAGGGGCATCATCATCCAGCCAGCCAGGTCGTGAAACACCCGATCGGCCAACTCAGCGCTGCCCCATTCGTAAATCGTCGCGGTCAAGGAAATCCGGGCCACGTTGGCGACGACCGCAATCGGCACCGCGCTGGCGAGAACCAGAATCTTTTCCCAGGGTCGGCGATCGACCAGAAAGACGGCGCCGGCCGCCAATGTCATGAACAGGACCAGCATCCGCAGGCCGCTGCACGCCTCTGCCACGCCGATTCTCCCTTCGCTGAGCAGGATCACGTTGCCTTCCTCGACGGCGGGCACTCCCAGCACCTGGATCGCATAGGTGCTGGCCTTGGTCGCGACGCGCTGCAGCGGGTGCGCGAGCAGATCCGCAGTCGGGCCGGGAAGCGGCACCATGAAGAACAAGAACAAGATCGACGGCCATGCCCATTTCATGCCGTTCCAGCCCCAAAGTCCAAGGCAGACACTTGCGATGAAAAAGGGGAGCGAGTAGTGGGTCAACGTCCGGATGAGAAGCACACTGGCCGCCAACTGAAGCAAAGTGCCCAGGGCCAGGAAAAGCACAGCCCACCCAACGGCCGGCGATGAGGCGCCGGCCATCGTTCTGCGCCGCCAGAGCAAGTAAATCGAAAACAGCGGAACCAGGAAACCGTGTGAATAGGAAGGATCCGCGGACCAGCGCGAAGACAATTCGACCATCGGCGACCAGTACACCCAGACCAGGGCGGCAACCAGCGCCAACCAGCATAAGACTCGGTAAATGGACGATGTCATGTTGAATAATGGTGACGGGTGACGGGTGAGCGGCGAGCGGTGAGTACCGGAGGAAAGTTGAAAGTCAAAGCCACCCGCATTCACCATTGCGCGTCGACGAAAGTCGCCGCGGCGACCTCACCCCTCACTTACTCACCCCTCACCAACTCCGCTCTGCGTCACTGTCGGTGGCAAATGAGGTATTCGGTCACATTAGACATCTTCAAGGCCCAACGGGGGTTGTCGATACGCGAAAAAACGTATAACAAGATTGGCCAGGCATGGATCGTTCTCGACCACTCAACCAGCACCCAACGAATTGCCCGCGCGCACTCCGTCCCCGTGGGTGACATAAATGCCCCTTTTTTCTCGGCAAGGTGTCAAATGCACATGGAGTCGCATCGCATGTGCAAATAACGTGCCTTGTTCTCTTTGCCCAGACGTATGTTCGCCTGAAGCGTTCTCCCCGGAAACCTCCTACGGGGGCAGTGACGGGGATGTTCGGCGACTCGTCGCTCACGTTCGAGTCATCAGTCCGATCAGAAACCGGGCAAATCGCACGAATTCCGCTCCAGTGTCGAACCGCGCCTTGTTGAACCTCACTTGGCAGGTGCAACACTCTGACAGGTCTAGTGATCCAGGGTAGTCGCGATCCCCATACTGTCAAGCAATCACGCTGTCTAGCAAAAAAACTAAAAAAATCTGCCGAAGGAAATCATCGAAAAAACCACCTAATTGTATGGGTTTTTCAGGGCAATCGTTTCCGCCGTCCGCTATCGTAGAACGGAATTCATTCCGTTTCCCGCTTGCGCCATGCGGTCGACAATGCCCCATTCTTGGCCGCATGCGGCATAACGGAATGAATTCCGTTCTACGTCCTTGCCGGCCGTCGAGCGCGGCCTTGATCGTAACCTAACCGACTGCTGTCGCTGCTAGCATTGTCATTCACAGCCGCTCACCGTATAAATGCGGCTTCAAGAAATCGCGGGCTTCTCAGGAGAGATGCGGCATGAACACTCCCGTGCGGTCCGTTGCGGTGTTCGTCGGTTTGGCCGGCATGGCCAATTTCGCCCTGCCTGAATCAGCGCCCAACGGGTTGGCGCCATCGAACGCCTACCTATTGAAGGTAAGCGAGGGGCAGACGTTTACCGACATCGGTTCGGACGACAAGACCAAACCCGTGCCGGTCGATGCCAACGATCTTTCCAAGGGATTGAAAGTCGTGTTCGCTCCGGGCGACACGGTGGGCGATCGCATTTCGAAGGTGGAAAGTTGGGAGCCGTTCGAAGCGCTGCGCATGTCGGTCGTCAATCCGTCGAACGAGGCCGTCAAGCTGGTGCTCAATTTGTTTCACGCCGATACGAAGAATTACGGCACGCGCGTCGTGCAGCCCCTCGTGTTTCCGCCCGGTGAGCATGAAATCGTGACGCCGGTCAAGGTTCTGGCGAACGTCAACGGATCGTCCCACGTACTGTCTGATGTCCGCAAATGGTACCTTGCCGATGAAGACAATGCGGGCCCCACGCTCGTTTTTCGCGACATCTGGTTGGAAGGCAGGACACCCCAGACGCGAGCGACCGAAGGCGGGGTCGTTCTGACGGGCAAATACCGAATCAGGGGCCGGGTGGGGACGCTGGAGGTCGATCTGACGCTGGAGCCGGAAGGTGCCGTGCCGGCGGGCGCCGCGGCAAAGGGCAACGCGGCGTCGAAGGTTCCCGTGGCGGACCGAAACGACTCAGCGCGCCTCCAACGGATTCGAACCGCGAAGATGCCCAGCATCGTGCAGCCGATCGCATTCGATACACCTGCCGCCGATGCCATCTGCTCGGCGCTGGAAATCTTTCCGCCCGACAATCCCTGGAACACGGTAGTCGACGACTGGCCCGTGCATCCGAACTCGCGGAACATCGTGGCCTCGGCCGGGGCCGACAAGCCGTTCCGCTACAACCCCGACATGGCGTTCGTCCTGGTCCCGCCGAACCAGAAGCGGGTGCGGGTCAAGCTGGGCGAGTACCAGAACGAGTCCGACAAGGGGCCCTATCCGGTCCCCGACGAAACCCCCATCGAAGGTTGGCCGGTCAACTACCCGGGGATGACTCTGATCGAGGTCCAACGGAAGAAGGAAGAAGGCGACCGGCATGCGATCGTGGTCGACCCTTCCAAGCGGATGCTTTTCGAGTTCTACCAGTTGCGCAAGACCGACGAAGGCTGGACCGCTTCGGGGGCCGCGATCTTCGATTTGAAATCGAACAAACTCCGGCCCGACGGCTGGACTTCAACGGATGCGGCCGGCCTGCCGATCTTCCCTGCCGTCGTCCGCTACGACGAGCTGCAGCGGGGGGTCGTAGAACATGCGATGCGCGTGACGGTGACCAAGACGCGCCGGGCCTATGTGTATCCGGCGACGCACTTTGCAAGCCGTTTGACCGACAAGAACCTGCCGCGCATGGGCGAACGCTTCCGACTACGGAAAGACTTCGACCATTCCGGCTTTTCACCCGAGGTGCAGGCGATTCTGAAGGGGCTCAAGAAGTACGGAATGTACGTGGCCGACAACGGCATGGACTGGGCGATTTCTGTGGCCCCCGACCGACGAATCAGCAATTTTGCCGAGGAATTGCGGAAGATCAAAGGCTCGGATTTCGAAGTGGTCGAAGCGCCAACCGGCTACCGGCCGCCGGACTGATTCGCTTCGGTGTGTGAGGTCCAGGATGTACGCCTTTTTCGCTCAATTGTTCGACCCATACACGTTGGTGTTTCTCGTGACGGGTGGAATGGTCGCCAACCTTTGGCGGCGGCGGCGCGAAACCGGACGCGTGTTGCTGTTTCTGACGGTACCTTTTGTATTGCTGATGCTGCTTTCCATGCGCTGGGTCGCTGATTTGGCGCAGGCAACAGTGGCTCGTCAGTACGCCACGCTTGCCGACCGTCCGCGAGACGTAAGCGCGATCGTGGTCCTGGGTGGAGGCGTGTTGGGAGTGGATGAGTCCCACCCGCGCGCCGTACTTGCGCCCGATTCGCTGTTTCGTTGTCTTACGGCCCTCGAAGTGTACCGCGACGGGCCGCACTGTCCGATCGTCGTGTGCGGCGGCGTGGTCGAAGCGGACGTTGTCGCGCCGCCCGTCGCCAAGCTGATGCGGGAAGCCTTGATTCTCGCGGGCGTAACCGCCGAGGATATCATCGTCGAAGACCGTTCCACGACGACCTATGAAAATGCCCTGGAATGCCGGCGAGTTTTGAGCGAACGCGGATGGTCGCAAGTGGTCTTGGTGACCGAAGCGCGGCACATGCCTCGCGCCGTGCGCTGCTTTCAGGCCCAGGGCGTCGACGTGATCCCGATCCCCTGCGATCCGCGGGGCACTGGTTACGAGCTCAAAGTCGTAAGTTTCTTGCCGACGTCCGGGGCGGCCTGCGATATCAGCGCGGTCTGCCACGAGTGGCTGGGAATTGCCTGGTACCGGCTCTTCGGGCGGCTGTGAAGAGATCACGTGGCAGCCTAACCGTCCGCATGACCCGCACAATCAAACCCGGCCGGATGGCATCCGCTGAGCGCCGCTTTCCGGATTCGACGGCACAACCGGATCGATCCAGGCCGGGCGGACGAAGGTTTTTATTGCCGCCGACATCAGGTTTTGACAGGCGCCAAGCGAGTCTTAACGTATTCTTGCAAGACGATCCACCGCGGTTTGATGCGCTCGATTCGTGCCACGACGGCGACCCTGGACCATGACACAGCAGGCAACAGAGCCCGATTCCAATCCACTCGCCGTCGATGGGTGGTACCTTGAAGGCGTGGTGGCCCCCAGCGGATCGATGCAGACCATCCCGTTGTCGCCGTTGCCGTTTCGCATCGGCCGTCGCAATGGATTGCCGTTGTGCCTCTGGTCCTCTGACGTCTCGAGAGAGCACGCGGAGATCCGGCACGATGCGGACGGGTTGTGGCTGGTCGACTTGGGGAGTACCAACGGCACGTTCCTGAACGGAACGCGTCTGACGACCGCCCAACGGCTCAATGTGGGTGACGGCATCCATTTTGGCCAAATCGGTTTTCATGTCGGCCACAGCCAGCACCAAGGCCAGCGCGAATTGGCCTCGCGCACGATGGCCAGGGACCCGACGAGCTGGGTTTCGGCCGTGTCGGTGTTCGACCGGTTATTCGATGTCGGCAGTGCGATTCCGTTGTATCAGCCGATCGTTAGTTTGGCCGACGGGCGCCTGGTGGGCTTCGAAGTGTTGGCGCGTAGTTGTATTCAAGGTTTGGAAAATCCGAAGGAAATGTTTCTGATCGCAGGCCGTCTCCAACAGGCCGAATCGCTGAGCCGGCTCTTTCGCACGATTGGCGTTCGTAGCGCGGCGGAGATTTCCGGGGTGCCGAACCTGTTTCTCAATACGCACCCCCTCGAGCTCGAAGCCTCGGATTTGTTGCCGTCGCTCACCGAGCTCCGTGCCCAGGCGCCGCACCAGCCGCTGACCCTCGAGATTCACGAGTCGGCCGTGACCGACCCTGTTTCGATGAATGAGCTCCGCGCGCGACTTCGCGACTTGGACATCGGCCTGGCCTACGACGACTTCGGGTCCGGCCATGACCGGCTGATGGACCTGATCGAAGTGCCCCCGGATGTGCTCAAGTTCGACGCGCGTTTCGTCCGCGATATCCAAAAGGCGCCGCCGGCACGTCGAGCGGTGGTGTCGACGCTCGTCAAGATGGTGCGTGAATTGGGCGTCGCGCCGTTGGCCGAATGCGTCGAAACGCTGGAGGAGAGCGAGACCTGCCTCGAGCTCGGTTTCGAGTACGGCCAGGGATACCTTTACGGCCGTCCCGGCCGGATCGGCGACGGCGACGGCCAAACCGTGGCGGCACGCCGTTCGTGACCAGGTTTTCCCAACGGAGCGGAGAGGACAGGATTCGAACCTGCGGACCAGTTACCCGGTCACGGGTTTAGCAAACCCGCGCTTTCGACCACTCAGC
>DATLQY010000285.1:0-7043 GCA_035534975.1 Pirellulales bacterium | reverse complement strand
ATTCCACAGCACCGTCGCCATGAAAAATCCTTTTCGCAATCGCGAAAAACGACCGATCGTGGCACGGATATCGAGGACCGTCAATCGCTCAAATAACCCCCTTGACCAACCTAGAAAAGGGTGGGACAAGCTCGCCTTGGGTGGGCCACCCGCGCAGCGGGTCTCCCGGCCCACCATCGTCGTAGCCGGTTATCGATTGTTGCAAACGAAAACGAATGGTGGGCCGGCGATCGCTGCGCGATCTTGTCCCACCCTACAAGTCAAGGAAGCGCTCCGAGAAGATCTTTGGATGAGCGAGGATCTGGCGCCTAAATCTGCTTTATCTGGTCTCCCAACAAGCCAGCGAGGAATTCTTGCGGGCTGACAATGGCGATGCCGCGAAACGGGTGAAGCGCGAGGAGATCGGCATCGCCGCTGACGATATGGGTGGCATTCCCGCTAACCGCCAATTCCAGAAACTTGTTGTCGTTCGGATCTCGACATTGCGTAACGACATCGGTAACCTGCACCACTTCCGCTTCGCTCACCAGCGCGGCGAGGAACTCCAGACGACGTTCTTGGGATACGTACTTGTCGAATTTGGCGCGGCGAAGCACATCGTTAAGCTCCGCGATCGTCTCCTCCGACACAAGCATCTTGCCCCGTGCCACCACGGCATCAAACGCCTGCCGAGGGACACTACGAGGCAGCAACACGGCACTGACTGCGACCGTGGTATCGATTACCGCCCGAGGTTCACGTGTCATTCAACAATGATCCCAGGATTTCCGGCGTCAGCCCCTTTGCTTCGGCGTGCGCCCCGATTTCATCCATGATGTCCTTCAGGGGCCTTGCGGGGCCGGCAGTCAACTCCCGGAGGCGCAGACTGAGCAGGATCTGCAGCTTCCGCTGTTCTTCGGCCGACGCTTGGCGGAAGGCACGCGCCGCATCCGCGTCGACTTGAATCGAGATTGTGGTCATTCTTCCCTCGTAAGTCCGTGGGCCCGAAGGGGGCGCGGCAACTCGCCGCGCGGTGGCCGCGAAAACCATAACTCCATTATAACCGGCACGGCGTCGACTTTTAACCCCGAGGGCCCGCGGGCGGGGAATGGCTGTCCGAACATCACGAACCGGACACCTTACGGGTTGGTTTCAAACAGGTTCCCACCCCAATTCCGATAACCACCAGCTAAAGCTGGTGGCAAGCGGGAACGGCGAGTCGCGCGGTTGCAACTGCTGTCATCCTCGCGGCCCCGGCCCGAATTCTTGCGAATCCGGTTACTCATGGCGCCGGGATCTGCATCGCCGCCGGGTCGGGGCGGCGCGGCGGCGTGGTGAAGTCGAGATCGAGCTTTTCCACTTCGGCGAAGCGGACGAAGGCCCAAACCGTGTTGAACTTGCGGCCGTAACGGTGCTCCAGGTGATCAAGAATCACGCGGCGCGACGGGCCGAAACAAGTGGGCATCTTGAGTAATTCCACCAACTGCGGGGTCGTCAGCCTGCAGCCGCCGCGGGATGCGGCTGGTGACTCTTCCATTACGGTTTCCTCGGTCTTCGGAGCCAGAGCCACATCACCTGGGAAACCTTGGCATCGTTCGGCCAGAAGCACGTCGAAGAGCGTTCGACCTTCGCGATTACCGTAGCCGTAAATTGGGCCGTCATCGCGAAGGGCCAGTGGGGCTAAAATCCAGGCAAGCCTTTTAGCGTCGGTTGCATCGCAGTACGAAAGGCTGTTGAGCATTCCGGAATCGATCCACCGCTTTCCGCGCGCGTGTCGCGCAAGCCGCGATTGTTTTTCGACATGAGTCCCGACCACTACCGCTGCCAGTCGCGCCGCCTCATCCGACTCGAGCTGATCTGCAAATGAAGCGAAGGAAGATCCCAGCGATGCAACCGTGGCACCGGCATCACTGATACCTTCATCGTCGTCAGCTTTAGCATTTGCAGCCTGCTGCAACGCCTCCACGACTACGCGTGCCGCGTGGCGGCAAACGCGGGCTCTTTCGGGCGGTTCCATTGTTGAAGCAAGCTGCGCGAGCGCTCGGACGAGATCCGCTGTGTGCTCATGGAACTTCAGTCGATTTTCCAGTGCGTTTGTCAGCGCGTGCGCGGCCTCGTCGCGGATACCCGCGGCGTCGCCGGGCGACATTCCAACGGCCAGGTCCGCCAAGCCCCGAGCCAACGTGACACATGTATTCGAATCGGTCCGTTCGTGCATGACATCGAGTAACAACCTCGCCGCCTCGCCGCAAACGCGCGCTCCATCCGTCGGCGACATTCGCGCGGCAAGCAGCACTAACTCTTGAGCCGGATAGTCGTACGATATTCCCGGAATACCGTAATGAAATGGGCTCAATGGATGTGTTTTGTCGTGTGTGGCGTCGACCAGCAGTTTCGCCGCCTCGCCACAGACGCGCTCCGCATCCGCCGGCTCCATCCAAGCCGCCGTCGCTGCGATAGCTTTTGCAAGCGAAACCACGCTCGTTTGGCCTTTTTCGCGGCTCAGGGCCTCCTTCAGCACGGACGCCACGCTTTGTGCCAGTTCCCGACCTTTGGCGGGATCAATTCCCGTCATAATACTCGCCAAACCATCGGCAGAACTCACGACTGAATGCTTGTTCGAGTCGTTCTCCAAACGCCTGATGAGCACCAGGGCGGCTTCATTGAAAACATGCGCAGCGTCCGTGGGCTCCATCTGCTGGGAGATGGCGACCAGGCCCGCGACCGCAAAGTTTGGCTCGTCATTCTCCACTTCCGCGAGCAAAATACGCGCAGCGTCGCCACACACTCGTTCGGCCTCGGATGGGTCCATTTGCGCCGCGACCAATCCAAGCCCTTTTGCTGAAAATGCGTGGAGGTAATCGTCCAATGTCGTTCGCATCGCGGTCACTAGCCCTGAGGCGCTATCGCGGCAGAGTTGCTGCCGCTTCGCGGGCGCCATATGGGCCGCCGCAGCCGCAAGACCCTTGGCCAGCCCGAATTGGCTGTGTGGATCCCCTGCGATTCCTAGGGCCTCCGCCAGAACGCGCCCAGCGTCAGCGGGGGGCATCCCACCTACGAACATGCACAGAACCTTGTATGGCATCGAATTATCCGACTCCTCTCCAACTTCTGCGATCGCGGCAATCAATTTCGGCGCCGCCAAATTGCGGACGTCTGCCGCCTCATCTGCCGGCATTCGGCCAGCAACGATACCGAGCTCCGTACCCAGGTCTTGAATGTCCCACCGACCCCTCTCGTTTGCTTGCATTGCCGCCATAATGATCTTCGCTGATACCCCAGGCTCCAAGGCGGTGTTCCATTCAACAAACGCCCCATGTTCATCATCGACTGTGAGAATCTCCTTAGTGCCGGGGTCCAACCACGATCTCGCCGGAGGCACGCCCAATTCGAATGACTCGCTGATCGCGGCCACGCTCGCGTCGGCCAAGGGACTGGGCCGCTCGACGAGTTCCAAGGCGAAAAACGCGACTTCCGCGCGCTGGCGGAGGGAGAGTGAGCCATCGCGGAGTCGCTCGAGCAATATTTCCGAGGCTCGTTCGCGCTTTTCGCGATCGAGTCCGACAGCCGCGATCATTGCCGGCTGAGACCGGGCGCAGAGCCGTGCCGCGCCATCGGAGGTACGCGTGCCGTCGTCGATAAATCGCAGCCAGACCGTCGAGTTTTCGAGCGTCGCGAGCTCCCAGAGTGATTCGGCTTCGGGGTCGGACAGAATCTCCAAACCGTGGGATGTCGAGTCGAGCGGCACGAGGAGGCTGCGCACCAAAACACGCTCGGTCTCAATCTTGGCGTCACGTGCCACGACCGCCCTCGTGTTCGCCTCGACCGCGAAATACGATGCCACCAGCGTTCCTCCGACCAGCGCCACGGCCAGCGAAGCCGCCAGGGTCGCCATGGCCGGGTTGCGGCGGCACCAGCGCCACGCGCGTTCCGGCCGCCCCACGCGCCGGGCGGCAATCGGATCGCCGCGCAGAAACCGCCGCAGGTCGTCGCGAAAATCCGCCGCCGTGAGGTAGCGCCGCGCCTGCTCCTTGGCCATCGCCTTCAGGCAGATCGTTTCCAAATCGCGCGGGATCTGGTCGTTCAGCATCCGCGGCGGGCGAGGTTCGTCGTTGAGTACCTGGTGCAACAACATCCGCCGGCTGCCGCGGAACGGGAGCTCGCCGCTCAACAGCTCGTAGAGCACCACCCCCAGGCTGTAGACGTCGCTGCGGCCGTCGACGCGCGCGTGGTCGCCCGCCGCTTGCTCGGGCGACATGTAGGCCGGCGTGCCCAACACCTGGCCGTCGAGCGTGACCGCGATCTCCCCATCGTCCCGCCGGGCCAGCCCGAAATCGGCCAGGAAGGGCGAGTAGTGCGTGTCGAGCGCGGCGCCTGCCCTACCACTTACCACTCCACCACTCAGCACTCCACCAGTTCGCCCTCCACCAGTTCCCAGCAGGATGTTGCTGGGCTTGATGTCGCGGTGGACGACCTTCTGTCGGTGAGCGTAGTCGAGCGCGTCGGCCAACTGCGCCACCAACTCGGCCGATTCGCGGAAGGCGGGCCGGCCGCCGCTGATCAGGTCGGCCAGTGTCAGCCCGTCGATGTAGTCGCTGATGAGGTACGGCGACCCGTGCTCGTGGGCGATCTCATATACCTGCACGATGCTCGGGTGGCGCAAGCCCGCCGCGCTGCGCGCCTCGCGCAGGAACCGCTGCTCCTCTTCGGACGTGGCGAAATAATCGGCGCGAGGGACTTTCAGGGCCACGAAGCGGTCGAGCTGGGGATCGTGCGCCTTGTACACCTCACCGAAAGCACCACGCCCGAGAAGTTCCAGAATCTCGAACCGGCCGACCGTGCCTCCCGGGCCGGTGTCGCGGTACGTCGCGGTGGTGCCGGGCTCGACGCGAAACGAACTGCCGCAGTTGACGCAGGTGATTTCTTTCGGTCGCGGTTCGACCAACTGAATGCGGTTGCCGCAGTGGGGGCATTTCAGCCTGCGGGCGCGCTCGGCGGGCATTGGCCCGGCATCGCCGGCTTTGGCGTTTTGACCGGCGCGGAAAAGCCGTTCGACGAGCGTCAGCCGCCGCTTGAGGGGCTCGCCAAGGTCAGGATGCGCCACCAGTGACGCGGCCGGGTCGGGCCGCTCGCCGGCCTGCAGGCCGGCCAGGAATTCTTCGGCGATGGCTTCAATCCGCCGCTTGGGATCGTCGTCGTTTACAGGGTCGGGTAATTCGATCACAGCAAAGGCCCCAATTCTCGTTCGAGGAGGCAAAGACCGGCATGGTAGCGCTCGCGAACCTTGTCGTAGCTGAGGTCCAGCCGCTCGGCGACCGCGCGCAACGACATGCAATCGAAGAAACACAACTCCAGGACTTGCCGATCGGTCGAGTTGGGCAGGGCCGCGAGGGCCGCCCGCACGCGCACATTGACTTCGGCGGCACACGCAAGTGCGCTTGGAGTCGGCCCACTTTCCGCCGGCTCCAAGCCTACGACCGGCTGCCGTGAATCGGTTCCGGCCGCCAGTCCCAAGAAGGACACCGGCCGCTCAGGCCGCCGTTTGACGGCGTGCCGGGCCAGGCGGCGGTTGGCTGCCAGCCGTCGAACGAGTTGTTCGAGCCAATCGTGCAACATAGCCGCCGTCAGTGCGTCGTTGTCGGCCCCTTGAAACTGTCCGAACTTTTCCCACAAACGCAGCGCCGCTTCTTGCGCCAAGTCCGAAGCGCTTTCGGCCGCGGTCGAAACGTCGCCGAAACGCTCCGCGAGGCGATCCAAGTCGGGCCGGAGCCGCGCGAGCAACTCGGCGACCGCCTTTCGGTCGGTGGTTTGCGCGCGTCGAACCAACTCGGTAAGGCCATCGTGAGCAATCATCAGCCCTATAACCTAAGACAGGAAATTATCCCGCGCGCGGGAAAAAAACGACCAACCGGAGCAGAATTACTGTGCGGGCGCTGAATCTGCCGGTGCGGCGTCGTCCGGAAGCCTGTATCAATTCGGCACAGGCCATTCATTTTCGTCGAAACCCGGCAAGATACAATCGCCTCGGGTCGGCCAGTCCCGTGGTGTGGACACCGCCCGCCATCCCAACGCGGGAGGTCACGCTCACCCGCCAACCGGCCTGCCGGCTGTTTCTTTGGACAGGATTGCAGGATTGACAGGATGGGCGTTGGGACAATCCTCAACGCCGTCCTTAATCCTGTTCATCCTGGAATCCTGTCCTCCGTCCTTTCCGGAGTTTCTTGTTGCTGCGCAACAAGAAGGCGTAGCCGCAAACCGATTCATTGTCGGCGCGACCCGCTCACACGGTCACCTCGAGCAAGCGGACGATCTACGTCCCGCGCCAGGCCCCGCCGCCGGGGCCGGCCGGCAATCCCGATTGAGCGCGCTCCCACTGACGCGAGCGCGCCGCCAGGGCTTCGGCTTGCTCCGGCCAGTCGTGGAGGGTTGCCGGGTCAAAATCCGCGCCATTGGGCCAAACGAGTGTTTGCGCAAGGGGATCAATTTGCACTTGATTAAATAGAGCCAAATCGCGAAGCGGGCCGTAGAGTTCTCCGGCGAGCACCGGTTCGAAGTCGATCACCTGCTCCGTTTGGTCGTCGAACCGCACGCGTAGCGTAAACGGTGCCGCAAGTTGGAACGACGTAACGCGGTAGATCGGATGCACCGTCGTTTTCCTCCTTCCAGAGGATTCTACCACGTTGACCCGTGGCTTATGCCGGCTTATGATGGAAATTGCCGTGGTCATGAGAACCCGTGGCCCAAGTACCGGCTTTGAGATGATCGTGCCCGGGCGTCCGGGCTGTGCAATGCACGTAATCCCGTTTTCGGGAGCGCCAATCTCCTTTGGGACCATGCACCACGGCCTTTTCCTTTTTTCTCGACCGCCCGCCAAGTTGGATCTTGAGCTATCGCGACCGCGGATTCGAAGGCGAGCGTTCCTTTCGTCGTATCGTCGATCACGGTGTTTGCCGAGGATTTCGAGTTCATCGAGCGTCACGCGGACGCGGCTTCAGGGGCTCGCTGGGGCTGCGGCGTCTCGTTCGCGTCGCACGACTGAATTCGACAACTCGATTTGGTCAAAG
>DATLQY010000284.1:0-2486 GCA_035534975.1 Pirellulales bacterium | reverse complement strand
TTCCTGGTCGCGCCAAGTCTGGCTTAGCGCTCCCAATTGGCCGTGCAATACCTGCATCCGGTTCTGCAAATCGCCGTTGAACGTCTTCAGGGCGTGGGCGAAGCGGCGCATTTCGGCCGGATCGACAATGGCTTGTGGCATGATTTGGCTCCTGAATGAACTTGAAGACCGTCGAAAAACCCAATGCGGTTATCCGAATGCCCTTGGGGTTTTCCCATCAGCCTCATTCTCCGCGATACCTGGGGCAAGGTCAAGGAACGTCGTCGGCCAACTTTTCGGCCGCTTGTGCGAACTGCTGAAGTCCGCCGATGATTTCGCCTAGCCGCGCGGCCAGATGGGTCAGGTCGTCGGCCGTCGGCGCGTCTCCCTCTGCTGGCGTCGGCGCCGGACGCTGGATGGCGGCGCATTTTCGGCCGATCGAGTCCAATCGCCTCTCCAACGCGTCCAGGAATTCGGGGGCGGGTAGTTGGTCGGCGACCGTTTTGATGGCCTGGAGCTTGACGAGCAACGAGTCGGCCTGACCATGAGCGGACACGAGCCGGTCTTGAAGCTTGGCGATGTCCTGTTCGGTCAGTGGCACGGGTCAAGTTTCCTTTCGCATCGGTAACGACGTGCTACTCACCCGCCGACGTGAGCAACTCATCGAAACTGGGGGTCGAGGACGTGACGGGCGTCTCCCAACCGCGCAAGGCTTCGAGGCTCGTTCGATCGCCCGGTTTGAGGATCTCGGTCCGTGCGGGCTCGCCGTCGTGGCCCGGCACGCAGGCCACGACGTACGATTCGCCGATCACGGATATTTTCCAAGCCGGAAGATGCACGACCAGTGCGGTGCGCTCGTCGATTCCGAAGCCAAGTAGCTTGGGATGGCTGGCGAGAATGCCCGACAACCGCTGAAACCGATTGCGCTTGAGGAAGTGCTGGTCAATCACGGCATCCGGCAGAAGGTCAAAACCACCGGCCTCCTCGGCCGCGCGCTGGCCGCGCGAGATCATGACTTTGGTCATGGCCGCCGCGCCGGCAGAGCTACCACCGACGACGCCCCCTCGTTCGACAAGCGCCTTGAGCTGCCGCTCCACCGGGGTGCCGGAATAGGTTTCCGCCAGGGTCAACTGGTCGCCGCCCCCCAGCCACACGCCGGTCGCCAAGGATAGCGGCCGGCTGAAGCCAGGCCGCTCGGCCGCGCTTCGCTCGGGGGCGGAAAGAACCTCGACCGACGCCACGCCGAAGCGCTTCCAGGGACCAAGATATCGATCGTACGCCTCGTCGTCGGTGGACACGTAGCGAGCCGGGATCACGACGATTCGCGCCCGCAGACCGCCGGCCAGTTCGCAAAACCGCCGCCGCACGGCGTCGGGCAGTCGGCCGCCACCATGAATCAAGAGGGCTCCCCCTGTGCCCGGCAGGTCGGGCGCCGGAGTCGACGATGGGAGCGACTGAAAGCGGACCAACATGTACCTCAAATCTCCGGCAGCCACGATGGTGGCAACGACAAGCAAGCACAACAACCGATTGCGCCATCCCAGCGCGCCCGGCCGGCCGGCTTTCGAGCAGTCATTTGTCGTCGGCCGCTGAAACGCGGCCAGGAAGTGTCGACAACTCATGCGGTAATTATCGCAGGTCGAGGGCGATTTGGCTACTACCGTTTCGTATTTCCGACGCGGTACAATTACCGGAACCCTTGCAAGACATCGTCGGGCGCCGGGCCGTAGGCCGTGGGCTCCATCGAGCAACTGGCCCGCCCTTGACTGAGGCTTCGAATAGCGCTGGAATAGCCGAACAACGTGGCCAACGGCGCTTCGGCCTCGATTACCGTATTGCGGCCGCGCGCTTGCGTGTGGGTGATCATCGCTCGGCGCTGCTGCAAATCGGCCACGATGTCGCCCAGGTGCTCCTCGGGGGACGTGATATCGAGCTTCATGATCGGCTCCAGGAGCACGATGCCTGCCTGCTGCAAACCTTTGCGGAAGGCGTCGGCCGCAGCCCGGCGAAAGGCGATTTCAGTCGAATCCGTTTCGTGCGACCTGCCCCCTAACACCGTGACTTGGACCTTCATCAATGGGTAGCCCAGCGAGCCGCCCCCCTCCCCCTCTTGCGCGAGAGAGTCGAGCACGGCGTGCAGAAACTCCGTTGGAATCCCTTCCGTCGAGCCAGGCACCACCGTTACCGGCTTTTCGCCCGCGGTCCGCGGCTCCATCCGGATCTTGACCTCGGCAAACAGCGGCTGGCCGGCCTGCTGCTGATGGCACTCGCCGGTGACTTCCGCGGCCTGCTTGACCGTCTCGCGGTAACTCACCTGCGGCTTTTTGACGCGGACGTTCAGGTTGTAATCGCGCAACAGGCGGTGCTTGATGATCTCCAAGTGCAGTTCGCCCATCCCGCTGATCAAGGTTTGCCCGGTCTCCTCGCTCGTCGACGCGCGGAACGTCGGATCCTGCCGCTTGAGCATCTCCAACACGTCGGCCAGCTTCTTCCGCTCGGCGGAGCTC
>DATLQY010000283.1:0-6559 GCA_035534975.1 Pirellulales bacterium | reverse complement strand
ACTTGTATACCGGCTTGGGAAGCCGCTGTTTCATCACCGCTGGACCAAAAACATTGCATGCATACAGCTCCTGGGCAGGAATCTCCGCGAAGTTCAAGGATGGCGAAATGGGTTTCCAGTTGGTGACCGCCGAAACCGCTGCCATGCGGGCCGACTTACTGAACGAGGGGCCATTCGAATTCGTCGCCCCGGCCGCCGCCATGCCATCGCCATTTTTCACCGCGTTCAAAGTACTCGTACTCACGGGCATTTTTTCCTTCGCCTTCCAGGGGATGTTGTTCTTTGGATCCTGCCGTCATCTGGCCAGCGCAGCGCCAGGGGACTGACTTAACTCAACTCACAACATTTAGACTGCGGGGACCAGAGCAACCCGCGTGCCCATCTTCACAACTCTTTCGATGGTATCTTGGGCAGGAAGGGTGATTGTCGACCCTTGTCGGATTTCACGACTTCAGTTTTCCATTTCGACCGATCGCGTTTCCATGAGGCCTAAGAACCAATGATGAAAAGCTTTAGCTCGTTTACAGGACGATCGTCAGCGTTCCTGTCAGTGCCGTTCTGGCAACCGCCACGAGCCGGCTTGATTCTCACCAAATCTCCCAAAACACCCAAGCCGTCGCACAAGCCCAAGCTACATCGGCGTGAAAGTAGCGATGGTCACATTGCCGTACTGCCGCGCAAACGTGCTTCGGTTGCCCAGGTATACAGCACGGGACGGCTCGGCTTGATCCCATCGCGTCAAGTTCAATAGCGGTTGAGCTCATCGTTTGGCATTTCTTGCCGGCTCCAACATCATTCAAACCGAAACACTGCCGATTGTGAGGATATCGGCCTGGGTTTTGCACTCTTCAGCCAAGGGGAGCAGATGCCCTAAGCCATATCAGTGCGCGGCCTCCACAGCTTCCGCTTCGGATCATGAAAAACTCTTGGCGCAGGATTTTGATCGGGGGATCGTTTTTCGGGCTGAGTTGCTTGATTGCGATCGGCGGCTACATGCTGGCCGGTTGGAATTTACTCGACGCCCTGTACATGGTGGTCATCACCGTCTTTGGCGTGGGCTATGGTGAGACAAAACCTCTCGAAAGCCCGGAACTGAAGATCTTCACGATGGGTGTGATCATCGCCGGCTGTTCGTCGGCGATCTACGTCGTGGGGGGCTTCGTGCAAATGGTGGCCGAGGGGGAAATCAACCGGGCGTTGGGAGTTCGACGGATGTCCAAGGGAATCGAAAAACTAACCAACCACGCTTTGATCTGCGGATATGGACGCGTGGGTCAAATGCTGGCTCAGGAGTTGGCAATCGCCAAGTTCCCACTGGTGATCGTCGATTCCAGCGAGGAGCGCGTGCAGAAGGCCCAGGCGGAAGGTTTTCTGACCGTTTTAGGAAGCGCTTCGGAAGAGCAAACACTCCAAACGGCGGGGATTGCGGTGGCTCGCGTGCTGGCCACCGTGCTGCCGGACGACTCGGCCAATGTTTTCATCACTCTCACCGCCCGCGACCTGAATCCCACGATTGAGATCATCTCCAGGGCCGAATCTCCGTCGACGGAGAAGAAACTGCTCCGCTCGGGTGCGAACCGGATCATCATGCCGGCCGTGATTGGCGCCACGAGAATGGCTCACATGATCGTGACCCCCTCGGGCGATGAGCTGTTGACGCGGGTGGTTGGCAAGAGTCAGCTCAACGAGGACCTGAAACAGATCGGATTGGAAATCAACGAGATCGAGATCCAGGCTAATTCGCCGCTGGTCGGACAAACCGTGGGTCGAGTCGAAATCAGTGGCTCAGGGGGGTTTGTGATGGTCGCCATCAAGAAATCAGACGGCTCGTTCATTCGCAATCCAACATCCGACTTGAGCCTCGACGCCGGGGATGTGTTTATCATCCTCAGCCACCAAGACGTCTTGCCTGAACTTGCGGCCCGGGCGAAAGCACGGAACGTGGCATATCATCGGGGCGTCATCGTGAGCAACTGAATAGGGCGGCGCGGAACCGGCACCGGAAAAGACTACGAACGACGGCTTGAACGAATTGGCTAGCCGCCACAACACACCCGAAACCCGTTGTAGCGTTGCGTCGCCCCCCCAACGCGGGTGGGCGCGGCAGTGAGATGCTCAAGACGGGTGGCGGGGCCATCGTCAACAATAGCTCGGTGCCGACGTCGTCGGGGCCAACAAAATGGTCTTTAACGACTGCTCCGCTAGAGGCGATCGAACACGGCGAGACTTTTACAGAAACGGGGAACTGATGGCAAGCGGGAATTCGCGATCGCGGGGAATCTGGTTGACAAGTCGGGGGGGTCTTTCCCCGCGCCATTGCCGAAGGGGCCTTGCCTATTCGGGGGATTTGGTCAAAGCCAAACCGTAGGCTGTTGTTTTTTCCCAGGCCCGGCACGTCCCTCTCGAAGTTTTCCAGCTTGAGGCGTGCTTGCCGCTTGCTCCTGGCGCCGACGAACTGGCCAAGCGCCGCTCGGGTGGCGGTGCCAAGGCACATCCTTGACGTCTGGCACGGTCTTACTTTTTAGGAACCAAATCCACGCATTGGCTGGCTCAATCGTGACAGCCCGCACAACTTACCGCGGGGGCATTTTCACGCTTCACTTGCTCCGTGTTGCGTGCTTCCTCGGCCGTCCGCATTGCTGCTTCGGCCTGTTCGCCGGCCTGCTCACGGTAGCGTGCCTCCTCGGCTACCGCGCGCCTGGCAGTTGAACCAGACAATCACTCAACCCGAGGACTCCCATCGGTCGATGTACGATACCGCTTTCGATAACGAAAACGCCGTCAAACTGTGACGGTTAGATTGAGTTTGAAGAGCGTCGGGCTCGTTAGCTCCGTCCGGCAGGCGGCGGGCGTGAATCCTTCCAAGCCCGTTTGACTGCGTCCGCAGTCACGGAGGAAGTATGAAAGTTGCCGCCTCACCGCAGGACGTCGCACAGCTCTGGGAGGCCTTCAAGGTCGACACGTCGAACCAGACGCCCCGCAACAAGCTGATCGAGCTGTACCTGCCGCTGGTCAAGTTCCACGCCGAACGTGTCTGTTCGCGACTTTCCGATACCGTCGAGCTCGACGACATGGTCTCGGCGGGCGTGTTCGGACTGATGGGTGCCATCGACGCTTTCGACGTCTCACGCGGCGTCAAATTCGAGACGTACTGCGTGCCCCGCATCCGCGGCGCCATGTTCGACGAGTTGCGGTCGATGGACTGGGTACCACGCATGGTCCGCAGGAAGGCCAGCAAGCTCAACGAGGCAATGAAGACCCTCGACGGCAAACTCGGCCGCCGGCCGACCGAAAGCGAGCTTGCCACACAGCTCGGCGTCAGCGTACCGGAGATGGAGAATATGATCCGCGAGGCCAAAGCCGTCGGGCAGATCAGCCTGAGTAAGACGTGGGCCGAGTCTGACAGCAA
The DNA here is from genome assembly GCA_035534975.1 of Pirellulales bacterium. Taxonomy (GTDB): domain Bacteria; phylum Planctomycetota; class Planctomycetia; order Pirellulales; family JAICIG01; genus DATKSN01. Next base: position 3,150 of record DATLQY010000283.1, on the reverse strand, counting down.
CAAGGAAGTCCGCGAGATCGACATCCTCGAAGACAAAAAAAGCGAGGATCCCACCCGCCGCATCCAGAAGACCGACTTGATACGGCTGGTCACCAGGGGCCTCAACCGCAACGAGCGTCTGATCGTCATCCTCTACTACTACGAGGAGCTGTCCATGAAGGAGATCGGCGTCACGCTCGATCTATCGGAAAGCCGTGTCAGCCAGATGCACAGCTCGATCTTAAATCGCCTGCAACGGCAGCTCAAGCGTCGGCGGCCGGAATTTGCGAGCTTACGAGCGTGATGGTTTCGGTTGGAACGTCGGCCAGCACGAGCGGGTTTTGAAGCTAGAGGTCGTCGACAGCCGCAGCAGGTAGTCTTTGATGGTCATGGATTGAATTCCTTGCGTAGCATGAGGTCCACCACCCAGCACCCACGGATATGCGGCCCCGACCGGCGGCAGTGGTCGAGGATGTCGGTGTCGTGGCAGCCAGCTTGTTCAAGGGCGTCGGCCAGGTTCGGCAGGCGGGCGAAGGCTTGCTCGTCGTAGATCGCCTGGGCGAGCTTGACCACGATACCAGACATCCGGCGATGCTGCGAATTCTGCGGCCCACTCGGAACATGCCCCCACTGTCCCCTTTGCCCCGAACCCACAGGCATGGGCAGCTTTGGCAGCCTCAGCAGCCACTTGGAGTTCAGCCTCGCTCGCCAGCCCATCGGCATATCGAGCCGCCACTTCAACCGCATTGCGGCTCCTCTTGTCCCTGAGCAGAGGCCAGATCCGGTAGCAACAGGCTGCCGCGAAAAGACGTCCCTTTCGAGGATGTTCCCGGATGATTGGCTGGCAGGGACGAAGCATGGTGTATGGGTCAAGGCTTGTAAACCACTCGGATTCAGTCATGCGTTCCATCGTCGTCGCCGAAAATTTTTTCGATGAATTCGTTGGCGGAGCATGGCACCGCCGGTTTTCATAGCACGGTGCTTAAAGAGCGGGCAGTCCACAGCAATTCATTTCTTGCCCTCTTCCCCGCCCTCGGCATCATCTTCATCTTCGCGATCGTATATGGCGTACAATCTCTCGCACGCCTGGCAGCGGTAAACGACGTAATCGTGGGGGACAAGCCGGCCAACGTGCAAGTCGCTTCCCGTGAGTGATCACCTACGACTTCGGCGAACCGATAAACGCCAGCACGTCCTCGTCGCTAAGCGTCTTTCGAGCCTGGGGCATGGCTGCTTCGCCCGTCGGCTGAGGTTCGGCGCCAACAGGCACCGGCTGATGGCAGTGGACACAACGAATGCCACCAGCAATCCAGGCTTCCTTCACCACAAGTGTGGCTTGGCAGTGAGGACAACGAATCCTGATTGACATCTTGACCCCTCCAATCGGCTTGTTTGTTGCGCCTCGTTTCGCGACGATCGGTTACCAGTCGGAGATAAGCGCCGCGTGAACCGAGCGCGAGATTTTCGCGATCGCCACCGACCATTTCGGATGCGCGGGCTAACTCGGATGCGCGCGGAACAACTCATCGATTGTGGTGCAACTTCGGTGCCGATCGTCGACCATCGGGCGTCGGTGGCCCGATCCACAGGTCGGCTTAATGGATCACGACCACTTGGCGGAACAGTACTTCAGCAAGGCGCGATCCCAGGGTCACCGCGGTGCCGCTCAGTGGGCTACAATTCGTCTAGTAGCGGAATGTTGCCCAAAAGGTCGGCTGCTGTTGCCCGGTTCATAGGCAGGCGCGCATTCAGCACCGGCAGTTGGTATACACGGGCTAGTTCGCGATTGCCGTTCTAAGTACTCGCACCCCCCAAACAGGTGTTAGACCAGCCTGGGTCGTGGACGTCTGAGGGAATGGACTTGTTTTTGACCGCCACCGACTGCCTGGCGGGCGAAACCACCGAAATTGGACGACTTGCGCGCCGTTTTTGGACGACTTATTGGACGACTTGGGCCGCCCACTCCGGCATGGCCACGAAGGAAATGGTGTGCGCAAGTCAGGTATCGGGAAAGGTTTGCGACTCGCGTGACATTCCCCCCTATTAGTAGATGGACGACTTGGACGACTTGGACGCCGTTTTCGACAGATTTCGTGCTCGCGGCGGAGCTCAGGAAGGATGAAGGCCGAAGGATGAAGCGAAAGCGCCGTGGGGAACGGGGGGCTTGCCTTGAGAACTGGACACCGGTATTATTCCAAATGGGGTGTACGACATGCCCGCGCGCGTGTCTGGCCGGTTAACGGTCCAGGCGGCGCGCTTGAATCTCGCCGGTCGCGAAGCTGGCCAATTCGGCGGAAAGCTTCGCGGGCGCTCGCCGACGGAAACACAGAAACGCTAATCGGCGCTAATCTTCGCTGATGGAACCCGCTTTCCGATTAGTGTGGATTTGCGTTGATAAGTGTTCCGAACTCCGAGGTAAGGTGCTCAACCTGCGGTGTTCTCAGATTGCAGGAATCCCATTCGGCGGAGAAGGTTCGCGGGCGCTCGCCGAGACCGCAAATGCGAGCCGTTGGAGGTGCATCGTTTTCGCGCAGGGGCCGCCAAGATACTGGGCACGTGGGGGTGCGAGAGCCGGACTATCCGGCAGTGCCAGGCGGGAATAGAATAATCAAAATCTTCGATAGAAAACACTTTTCCAGTCTATGTAATTATCCGAGAGATCGACCGATCAATGCGGGGATTTCGGTCGCGGAAGCGTGCTCAAAAAACGGGCAGACGTTCGTGCCCGTCAGTGGTACTGTGCCGCAACGCCAAGCCGCTTGAAAAGATGCTAACGTCGCGGCGGGGTGTGCCGAAAGCTCGGCGCGGACGGGGCGCCGCAGAGCGGCCGAAGAGCCGTTCGGGCACCCGCGGCGGGTCGGCGGAGCCGTGGGAACGAGGGAAGCCTAACCTACAACGCTGACGCTGGACCGTTGCGATGCTGACGCTGGCCATTCGACGGCGCTGAGATCGCGGCGACGTTCGCAAGCCCATTAGCAGCAGGATGTTGCGCGCGGCACACAGGTTCGTGCTGACGCTGCTGACGCTGCTGACGCTGCTTTTCCTAAGTTCACGCCAGGGGGGGTGCCAGGCACGCCGTCTCGGCACAGCAGCCAACGGAAGAGCTAACCAACGAAAGACATTGATCCAACTTCGGACACCCAGGCACGGCGATCACGACGGTGCGCAAGA
>DATLQY010000282.1:0-6131 GCA_035534975.1 Pirellulales bacterium | reverse complement strand
CGGCGAAGTCGAGCTGAGACGTGCTTGGTATCGTCAGGCGGCCCTCGTGGTCGCTTTCAAAAATCCGCGAGCGCGGTTTATGGCGCAACAGCAAGGCCAGTGCCGGGTGACTAAATCAACGGACTCCTTGCCTGGCGGGTGCCTAACGCCCAGCGCCTAACGCCTAACGCCTACGCTCAACGCCTATCGCCTAACGCCCAACGCCTTCCGCCCCAATGACCGACCCCCTGCGGCAGAAAATCGCGACCGCCGCCGACATGCTCGTGGTCAAGGTCGGCACGCGCGTGCTGACGGGCGCGGGCGGCGCGCTCGACGAACGACGTATCGCGGCGCTGGCCGAGGAACTGCACCAGGTCGTCGCCGGCGGCCGCAAGGTGGTCCTGGTCAGTTCGGGAGCGGTCGGGGCGGGCATGGGACTGCTGGGATTGAAGCAACGACCCCGCGACCTGGCCCACTTGCAGGCCGTGGCCGCCATCGGCCAAAGCTGCCTGGTGCAGACCTACGACCGGGCGCTCCGCTCGTTCGGACGGCACGCCGCCCAGGTCCTCTTGACCGCCGACGACCTCGACGACCGTACCCGCTATCTCAATGTCCGAAACACGCTCTTGACCCTGCTCGAATACGGCGCCGTGCCCGTCATCAACGAAAACGACACGGTCAGCGTCGAAGAGTTGCAAACCACGTTTGGCGACAACGACCGTCTCGCGGCGATGGTCACCAACCTGATCCGCGCGCCCTTGTTGGTGCTGCTCTCCGACGTCGACGGGCTTTACGACGGCGACCCGCGCGACGCCGGTTCACGGTTGATTTCGACCGTCACCAGGCTCGACGAATCGGTGCTGGCGCTGGTCCGCGACCAGTCGACGGGGTTGAGCAAGGGAGGGATGGCCAGCAAGCTGGCAGCCGCGCGGATCGCGACCTTGGCCGGCGAGAACGTGATCATCGCAAACGGCCGCGAGCCGGGCACGTTGGCGCGCATTCTGGACGGCGAAATGGTCGGCACGCTCGTCGTGGCCCAGGGAGAGGCCATTCCGGCCTGGAAGCGCTGGATCGGGTTCACGGCTCAACCGCGCGGGCACCTGGTGCTCGACGATGGTGCCCGCCGGGCGATCGAGAAACAAGGCCGCAGCCTGTTGGCCATCGGAGTGGTCGACGTCGTCGGACAATTCCAGAAGGGCGACGTCGTCGCGCTGCGCGACCAGGCCGGCGCCGAGTTTGCCCGCGGCCTGACGAATTACGCCGCCGGCGAAGTGTTGCTGATCAAAGGACTCAAGACCGAGGCCATCGCCACGGCGCTGGGGCACTGCCCCTATCAAGAGGTCATCCACCGCGACAACATGGCGGTCACGACTTAGTGGTCCGTTTCACAAATAACATCGTGGTTGCCCTGGCCTTCGGCTCTCGCCTGGATTTCCACGGCACTCGCGTCGAGTACGAGATCTCCCCGCCAAGCTGAGCTTGTCGCCAGCGATGCCTGTAGGTTATGATTCGTATTGCACGCGTGAGGTATACTGGGGAGCAATCGAACAATGCACATCAACGTGACGTCGACGACTCACCTCGCCCCCGCGGCGGACCTTCCCGCCGAGGTGTGCGGCATCACCGAGGAACTGTTTCCCGGTCCATTCACCCTTGATTGGGACGCCGACCCGGAGGTGCCCGAAACGCGGTTTCTGGTGCTCACCGTGCATGCAAATGGCGACCCGAAGGATCGGGTGCGGCGACGCCGCGAGTGGCACCGCAGGGTCTCGGACGCCGTGCCCGGCTTGAGTATCCGGCTGGCGATCACCTCTTCATGATTACGGGCGACGATTACATCCTTCTCGCTGGTAAGCTGGCCGCCAGCCCAACCGCCGGAGAAGCAAGCTATCGTAGCGCGGTCAGCCGTGCCTATTACGGCGCCTTCCATCTGGCCGCGGACTTCCTCGTGGAATTGGGTTTCAAAGTGCCCAAGGGTCCAAGCGCACATGGCTGGATCCCGCAAGTTCTGCACGGCTCCGGTCAACAAGATGCCAAGGATGCCGGGCACTTTCTCGAGGATCTCCATTCAGAACGGATCGTGGCGGACTATCACTGGCAGAACCAAGCCACGGGAAAGCAGGACGACGCGCGAACGAGCGTTGAGACGGCACACGAAGTTCGATCTTCACTGAATGCATGCCGCCTTGAGTCGGCTCGAAGTGAGACCGGGGCCGGTATCGAGAAGTATCTTCGAGATCGCGCGGGCCGGGGAAGCGGTCACCGGTAGCCTCGCCCCCATCGCCCAGGGGGAAGCCATTCCGTCCTGGAAACGTTGGATCGGGTTCACCGCTCAACCGCGCGGGCACCTGGTGCTCGACGACGGCGCCCGCCGGGCGATCGAGAAACAAGGCCGTAGCCTGTTGGCCATCGGGGTGGTCGACGTCGTCGCGCTTCGCGATCAGGCGAATGACCTCTGCCGGCGACTGGCTTTCACCAGTTTCAATCGGTATTTGTGGCCGCCTTCAAGAGCCGCCAGGCGTGCTCGGACATCGCCCCATCCGCACCTTGGGCCAAGAGCGCAGCAACATCGTGGAACGTGAGGTGCTGTTGATTGAACTGTTTGACGACCGCCATGAACGGCTCCGAGTTGAGTAGCCACCCATAGGCCAAGGCACGCTCCGCCGGAACCGTTGACTGGAACCGCGTACACCAAATGCGAACTTCGTCCATCAAACTTGCCTATTGACGGTCGTTTGGGGCGCAAGCTGGCTTCAATTCGACCAGCGAACACTGACGGCATGACGTTGGATCGGCCGTTATTCGGCCTTAACTGGCGAATTCGTTTTGCGAGCAATTGCCATGCCGCGCACAAAAAGGCCGCCGCAATCCTGCCCCAAATGACCTTGCATGATCGTAGACGTCGCTGCGCGTGTCGATATCGAGGGCGTTGAGCTTGGCCTGCTCGGGACTCATGTACTCCAGCGTACCGACGACCTGGCCCAGCTCGGTACACATCGTCCGCTCGGTGAGCTTCGACCCGGTGGCCTTGGCCACGCCGAAGTCGATGACCTTGGGCACCGCCTGGTCGTCGTATTCGGCCACTAGCACGTTCGAGGGCTTGAGGTCGCGGTGGATGACGCCCTTGCTGTGGGCGTGCTGCACGGCCTGGCAGACCGGCACGAACAACTCGAGGCGCCGCCGCGGCGAGAGGCGGTGCTCGTCGCAGTACTTGGTGATGGGGATGCCCTTGACCAGTTCCATCACGAAGTAGGGGCGGGCAAGTAGAACGGAATTCATTCCGTTTGCGTCGGACGCCTGGGCAGGGACAAACGGAATGAATTCCGTTCTACGAGAACCGTCAGGCTGGAAAGCCTGACCTACCGTGCCGGCGTCGAGCACCTTGGCGATGATGGGGTGGTCCATCAGGGCCAGGGCCTGGCGTTCGGCCTCGAAGCGGGCGATGATCTGGCGGCTGTCCATGCCGGGCTTGATGAGCTTGAGCGCCACTTTGCGCTGGACGGGGTGGGTCTGTTCGGCCATGAACACGGTGCCCATGCCCCCCTCGCCGATCTGCTGCAAAAGCTTGTAGGGGCCGATCACCGTGCCGGGGTGTTCGGTCGTGCGTTGGTCGACCGTCGCGCCCACGGCAGGGCGTGGTTGCTCGTGAAAAGAGCCGATTTCGGCCCGGGCCCGCAACAACTGCTCGACGTCGGCACGCAGCGCGGCGTCGCCGGCGCAGGCTTGCTCCAAGAAAGCCGGCCACTCGTCAGGCGCGTGCTTGTCGAGCGCCTCGAGAAAGATCGCCTTCGCTTGCTCGGATTGTTTGCTCATGATCGTCGTTTCCCAAGGCGGCAACACGGCTCCCACTAACAATGCGGTATTTGCCCCTTGTTTTTCTCACGCCCGGCGAGAAAAACAAGAGAAAAACCCGCCGGACTCGCCGGAATGCTGCGGATTACGGCTCCGGCGCGGCTCGCAGCTCGCGCTGCAGCGAGGAGCGAGCGTGATATCGACCGTCCCCGGGCTCGACGAATCCGTTCTGGCGCTGGCGGCGGGGGTTACGGGGGGTAGCCCGCATCATCGGCCTCCCGAAGGACGGCTGATTTGCTCTACCGGATTGGCCCTCCGGTATTCAAGGCAGGGTCGCCAGCGGCACGATGAACGGGAAGTGGGGCGCGAGATTGTTGACCGACTTCTGGTCGGCGCTGATCAGCTGACATCCCTCCTGCTCAGCCAGAGCCACGTAGAGGCAATCGTAGTAGCCGCTGCGGGTTCGTGAGGAAATGTCGATGGCCCGGGCGAGCAGCGGCAAATGCGCAATCAGAACAGGTGGACTGTTCATGACCTTGGCGTAGAGCGGGGCCGCCTGGCCGACGGCGATGTCTTTTTGCCGCTCGGCCTTTGTCAGGGCGCCGGCCACTTCATCCATGAAGACGGCGGGAGCGAGCAGTGCATGGATTTGCCGCTGGTATTCATCGCGCAGCCGGACGGCTTTCGGCGTGAGCGGTCGGGGAATGACCCAGCAGATCGCGACGGACGCGTCAAGGACGTACTTCATGCGTCGTCATCGTCGTGAAGCAAAGCCTGGAACCGCGCATCGTCCATGACGCCTCGGGTGCGGCGGATTTCCTCTGTGATCCGGTCAGCGCGCTCCTCGATCCGGCGGGATGTTTCGGGATCAACCGGGGTGCCGTCGATGATCCGCTTCATGACGGCGTCTAGGTCTGCCAAGACTTGCAGGTCAAGGCCCGCGGCTTTGGTTTCGGCGGTGCTCATACCCCAATTGTCCTCTGAAGGGGGAGTCTGTCAAGGACGCGTTCGGGCCAGGTGCAATTCGTCGCACGTGCCGGCGACGTTTTGACGATCGAAACGCCCGGCGGCGGCGGGTACGGCGCATAGCACAAGCTTCCAGCCGTTGACGGTCGTAGGGAACGCAATTCCAGACGTGCTCCGCCGGGCGGCTCCAGTTAAGGGCGGCGCGATTCGCGCGGGAACTGAAAAGGGGGCAGCGTGCCCGTCGCCCCCCCACCTTCCCGCCAGCAACGACGGAGTTCGACAACCCAAGGCGCCGGCTTGTCAATGGTCAATTGCTAGTCGTCAGACAGTTCGGCGATGAGCTGCTTGAAGTCCTCACGCGTGCGCAGCACTTCGAGGTCGCTGTCTTGTTTCATGTGGGCCGCGTCCTTGTAGCCGGCGGCAACGGCTTGCTTCAGCCAATCCATCGCCCGGTCGGCCTCAATGGCGGCGTCCTTCGCGGCACGGTCGGATTCGTCGCCCGCGCGAATGACGGCCGCGGTCACGGCGCGAAAACAGGCCGCGTAGTACAGGCTGTCGGCGTCGGAGCGCTTCAGATCCTCCCACATTTCCGCCGTCGCGCGGCAACCGGCGGCGTCGTTGCTCTTGGCGAAGTGTCGCAGACGAACGTCCATCACGCCTGCCACCGAACGGAGAGGGACGACTTTCCCCGCTGCCAGCCGGAGGCATTCGTCGATGATCGGCAGTGCCTCCGCAGCGCGATCGAGCGCCGAAAGGCTGGCGGCCACGGACCCCATGCTTGAAAGTGTGTCGGGGTGGTTGAGGCCGAGCTTGGCTTTCCGCAGCGCCAGCGTCTCTTCGTGGAGTTTGAGGGCGTCAGCGTGCCGGCCGAGGGCGGCGTAGCTGAGGGCCAGGTTGCGCATGCAATTGAACGTGAAAGGGTGGTTGGGCATCTTGTCTTTCATGACCGGCAGCACAGCTTCGTAAAGTCCGACGGCCTCGGTGTACCGGCCGAGCGTATGGTAGCTAAGGGCCAAATTGACCGTACTCCCAAGCGTGTCGGGGTGGTCGGGGCCGAGATTGGCTTTCCTTAGCGCCAGCGTCTCTTCGTGGAGCTTGAGCGCCTCGGCGTGCCGGCCGAGGGAATCGTAGCTGTTGGCCAGGTCGTTCATGCTCGCAAGCGTGTGGGGGTGCTCGGGGCCGAGCTTGGCTTTCCTTAGCGCCAGCGTCTCTTCGTGGAGCTTGAGGGCCTCGGCGTGCCGGCCGAGGGCATCGTAGCTGAGGGCCAGGTCGTTCATGCTCGACAGCGTGTGGGGGTGCTCGGGGCCGAGCGTGGCTTTCATCAGCGTCAGCGTCTCTTCACGGAGCTTGAGGGCATCGGCGTGCCTGCCGAGGGCATCGTAGCTGAGGGCCAG
>DATLQY010000281.1:0-5636 GCA_035534975.1 Pirellulales bacterium | reverse complement strand
CTCTCTTTGACCTTGATCGGAGCGTCTTCGTCCTTGACCACGTAGTCGACGGAAAGGTCGGTGGCCGTGATCTTGTCGAGCTTCGCGCCTCCCTTTTCCAAGGTGCCGGCATACTGGTACTTGCGATGGAGCACGAACGTCTGCCCCTGTCCCAAGGGCACTTCCTCCGTGCGTTCCCAGGTGTCGCCCTTCTTGACGGGCGCCGTGGGAAAGCGGTTGGTGCTTTGCACGAAGGCTGTCTTGATCTCATCAAAGTAAAGTTCCGCGCCTTGCTCGAACCCTCCCTCGACCGAGACGAACTGGTTGTCCTTGTCGAGCGTGACGGCCAGCGTCGACTCGAACATCTTGCGGAAGTTGTCGAGCGCGGCGGCGAATAACTCATTTTCGCTTTTGACGTCGAGCTTGGCCGAGTCGAATTTGACCTTGGTGCCGAACCCCTGTAGCTCGGCCACGATCGAATCGAAGGTGGTCTTGTAGGTCAGGTTCTGCTCCTCGTCGCGTTGGCCGCAGACCATGGTCGTCGTCATCGTGACGTCGCTCTTGCCTTCGAACTTCGTCTTCTCGCCCAGGCCGATCGTCTGCACGACCTTCTGTGCGTTACGGAACTTGTAGGTCGCCCCTTCCGTGAACTTGAGCTTCAACGTAACCTGGGCATCGGCCGGTGACACGGCTTGGACCAGAAAAACGGCCAAGACGACGGCCAAGGGGCGAAACAACATGGGAAACTCCAGAGGAAACAGTGGCGAAACCATGGGACTGCCTGGCTGCGACTTTGGACGGCGCGCCGGGTCGAACCAAACCACAATCTTACAAGATTACAACCGAAAAGGGGTCTAAGCATCAAGGATCCATCCGCTTAACCCGACTTTCGACCCACGCGGCAAAAAATCCAGTCCTACCCCGCTGCAACTCGAACCCATTGCCAGTACAATGGTTAGAGCGCAGTCTGTCGAGTTTTTCAGTGGGCCATTGCGAGGCCATCGGGCCACTTGAAAATCTCGCCCGCGTTACGCGTTGCCACGACATCATCGTGCCAGGAGCACCCCCATGAATGATCCCTTTCAGACTTGCCATCGACGTGGTTTTCTCGGCTCGGCGGGCGGTCTTTTGGCCGCGGCAGCCACGGCCTCGCTACGGGCCGGGGAGCCGCCGGAAGTCGCTGAGCCCAGGGCCACCTCTGGCGACGACGTCGTCGAGCCCGCCTGGAACGAACGCCTCACGATCACCGTTGGCCGCCATGACGCCGACCTGGTCGGCGACGGCGATCGCGTGTTGCAGGCCGCCGTCGATTATGTCGCCCGGCTCGGCGGCGGTACGGTGCGCGTACAGCCAGGCACTTACCTGCTTCGCAACGCAGTTTACCTGCGGTCGCGCGTGCGGCTGGTTGGTTCAGGTGGCGACACGGTGCTCATCAAGTGTCCCTCGATCACGACCAGGCTGGCCGCCGACTCCGATTGGTACGACCAGGAGATCACGCTGGCCGACGCCGGCGGCTTTCAACTTGGCGACGGCGTTTGCCTGAGGACCAAGAACCCGCACAACGGCGGCACCGACGTCGCCAAGCGGACGCTCGTCGCTCGCGACGGAAATCGCTTCAAGCTCGATCGTGCATTGCGGCAAAACTTCTGGCTGATGGGAGAGTCGACCGTTTCCACCTTGTTCCCGATTCTCAGCGGCGAGGAGGTCGAGCAGGTCGTGATTGAAAACCTGGCCCTCGACGGCGACAAAGAGCACAATGACAACCTCGACGGCAATTACGCCGGCTGCATTTTTCTGCAAGACTGCCGGCGGATCGCCCTTCGGGGCGTTACAGCCAGGAATTACGACGGCGACGGAATCAGTTGGCAGATTTGCCACGACGTGCTGGTCGAGAACTGCCACAGCCACGACAACACCGGCCTGGGCCTGCACCCCGGCAGCGGTTCGCAGAGGCCGGTGATGCGTGGCAACGAACTGCACGACAACGACATCGGCATCTTCTTCTGCTGGGGCGTGAAGCACGGTTTGGCGGAGCGGAACGCGATCCACGACAACCGCAAGTACGGTGTTTCGATCGGCCATCGCGACACGAACAACCTGATTTGCGACAACGACATCGCGCGCAGCGGTTCGGCCGGCGTACTTTTTCGCCCCGAGCGGGGTAAGGATTTCGCCCCGCACCGCAATCGGCTCCAGCGGAACCGAATCGTCGACAGTGGCCCGGACGACGGTGTAGGAATCGACGTGCAGGGCCAAACCGAACAAATCACGATCGCCGCCAACGAGATCCGCGAGACGCGGCAGCCGATGCGACGAGTGGGAGTGCGGATCGGCGCGGAAACCAAGGACGTCGCCCTGGTCGAAAACCGGATCGAAGGCTTCGCCACCGCCGTGGCGCGGCTCGATTCACCGTAACGGTGGCCCAAATCTCACTAGGATCGTGCCCAAATCGCTGCTACACTAGGGTTTGGAACGTCGGCGGCGGAGGGCTCGATGCCCAGCATTTCTTCCTGTCCAGCTTGTCACCGCGACATCACCATTCCCAGCGACGTTGCACGCCAACGGCGTCTCCGGTGCCCGCTCTGCGATGCCCAATTTCTCGCCGAGGCGGTGCTGGCTGCTAGCACCCCGGCCCCGCCCGAGGTGTTGCTCGAAGACGCAGTCGGAGAATCAGCTTCGCTCCTGGCATTCGGGGCTCGTCTCGACGATATCGTCGGCGGGGCACGGTTTTGGAACACAAGCCCCGAAGCCACGGAGCCCAATGCGGGATTCACGTTGGACGGAACGACCAGCGAATCGACAGGCAACCGGGCTGAAGCCCACGCTATGGGTCGGAGCGAAACCCAGGTGGAATCGAAATCCGGCGAAATGCCTCCGGACGCGGCCGAAGCCCCGGAGTCGCCCTTGTCGGGTGATGCAGCCGAAGCCAGTCACGTCCCGCAATGGGACCCATTGCGCGACGAATTCTCGTCGACTGCGACCGACGACCGGGCGACCGACGCCGAATTGGCCGACGACGAAGACGGCGCGATCACCGATGAGGATGAAATCGTCACCGAAGCGGGCGACGAATTGGTCGAATCGCCGGTTGGGTCGTTTAACATCGCCTCCAAGCCCAGATCCAAACCCGGAGGAATCGGCATCTTCGGCCATTTCCTCGGCGTCATCGGCGGGGGGGTCATCGGTCTGGCACTGGGCTACTACGTGCTGCTTTGCATCGGCGGCGCGCGGGTCGATTTCCTCGAGATTCGCGATAAAATCCGCTGGCTGTTGCCGCGCGAGCGTGGCGAGAATCCGTCGAACGACGACACGTCGGAATTACCGCAGCAACAACCTCGCAAGGCGCGCCACGGCGAGCAACAACGGATTGCCGCGCCTTCGACCCAAACGCCGAAAACCGGCCAAATCGTTCTGGCCGGCGGAACGACCGACCCCGCCGAATCGGGATTCGAGGCCGAGCGGGCAATCGGTCAATCCGACCCGTTGGCCCCATCCGAAACCAGGCCATTGGGTCCAACGCAGTTTACGGCGCACACACCCGATGAATTGGCCGCGGCCTTGGCCTCGGTCAGCGGTGAATTGGGTTGCGAACATTGCGGCGGCACGGGCATCGTGCGGCGGATGGCGGCGAGCGGTGAATCGCCGGGCAGCAATTCCCCGGGCAGTGAATCGCCGGGCAGTGCCGGCCAGCCTGGTTCGCGCGCGGCCCGACAAACGGCCGGCCGTCGGGCCCTCTGCGAGCATTGCGACGGCAAGCCCTCGGGAAAACTGACGCTCGATCTGTTCGATCAGCTTTGCGAACTCGCCGAGGTCGCCACGTTCACCCGAGTCGAGCCCTCGCAACCCGACTGGGAACGATTACGCAATGAAGCCCAGCGGATCCTTTTTCGCATCGGCAACGACCACGACAAGGCCCAGATCGCCGGCCGGCTGGCCGGGCCTCGTCTGGACGACAGCCGGCGATTGTCGAACGGCATCGTGTTGGCCGGCACCGTGCACGACGCGGGTGAGGAAGGCGCCTTGTTCCGCACACGGCTGGTGCTTTTCGGCCGCCCGATCACGGTCACGGTCATGAGCCTTCACGCCCCCACGCCGCCGCTGGCCAAGCATGACCACGTGATCGTGCTGGGCAGTATCATCGACAGCCCGCGTGACAATCTCGGCGGCTACGTCGGCTCCCTGCCACAGGTCGTTTGGGGTGGGTTGGCCCTCAAGCTCGATTAACGCCGGCCCCGAGTCGCGACAGCGCTGTCGCCGTCAAATGGATCTGTTATTCTCATCCAATGCGCCACCGGCGATGGTACCGGTGCGCCGTGACGCTTGAGCTACCCGAATGGCGACCGAACGGCCTCGTCCTGAAGATTTCCTCGAGTTGGTCGAACGCGCCAAGCGCGGCCGGTTGAAGGTCTATATCGGCTTCGCGGCGGGCGTCGGCAAGACCTACCGCATGCTCGAAGAGGCGCACACCCTTAAGAAACGCGGCGTCGACGTCGTGATCGGTTTCGTCGAGACGCACGGCCGGGCCGAAACGGCGGCCCTGCTCGAGGGGTTGGAAATCGTCCCCACGCGGCGCGTCCAGTACCGTGGCCTGGGGGTTGACGAAATGGACCTCGACGCCGTCCTGGCCCGGCGCCCGCAAGTGGCGATCGTCGACGAGATTGCCCATACGAACGCGCCCGACAGTCGCCACCCAAAACGCTACCTGGACGTGTTCGCGATCCTCGATGCGGGCATCAACGTGATCTGTGCTTTCAACGTGCAGCACTTGGAAAGTCTCAAGGATCTCGTCGAGCGGGTCACGGGCGTGGTGATTCGCGAGAGCGTGCCCGATACGTTTCTCAAACAGGCCGACCAGATTGTCAACCTCGACCTGGACGTCGGCGATCTACTCGATCGGCTCCGCGCCGGCAAGATCTATGCCCCGGAAAAGGTCTCCTGGGCGCTAACTCATTTCTTCAAGGAAGACCACCTGCTTTCGCTACGCGAGTTGGCGCTACGCGAGGTGGCCGAGACGGTCGAACGCTCGGTTTCGGGACTCGTCGCCGCCCGTGACGCGGACCACAAGGCGCGGCCCAACGCCAGGGTGATGGTTTGTGTCGCTTCTTCGAGTCCGCACGCCCAGGTGCTTTTGCGCCGCGGCTCGCGGTTGGCCGGGAGGCTGAATACCGATTGGTACGTGGTCTATGTCGAAACGCCGCAGGAAGTGCCCACGCTCATCGACGCCGAGGCCCAGCGCCGGCTGTTGGCCACGATCGAAAAGGCCCGCGAGTTGGGGGCCGAGGTGAAGAAGCTCCATTCGCGCGATCCGGTGGCGGCGCTGTTGGATTTCGCCCGCAGTCACGGTGTGGGTTACATCATGATCGGCCGCAGCCGGCAGCCCGTGTGGCGGCGGCTGCTGGGGCGTTCGGCGATGGACCGCTTCGTGCATGAGGCCGACGGTTTTGACGTCCACATCGTCTCGTTCCCCGACGAGGACCTGCGCCCATGAGCCTGCGCGGCAAGCTGTTGTTGGCCCTGGTCCCGCTGGGTCTGGCGCTGATCGTCGTGGGTGTCGTCGCGGTGCGCTGTGTATCGCGGCTGGGTAGCCAGTCGAAGCGCATCCTGGACGACAACTACCATAGCGTGCTCGCCGCGCAGCGGATGAAGGAATCGGTCGA
>DATLQY010000280.1:0-6187 GCA_035534975.1 Pirellulales bacterium | reverse complement strand
ACGTTCGGCTACTACGAAACCATCTGCGGCGGGGCGGGCGCCACGCCCCAGGCGGCGGGCGCCGACGCGGTCCACACGCACATGACCAACACGCGGCTCACCGACCCGGAGGTGCTCGAACAGCGCTACCCGGTCCGACTGCATGAGTTCTCGATCCGCCGCGGTTCGGGGGGCGAGGGTCGCCATCGAGGCGGCGACGGCATCATCCGCCGCATCGAGTTCCTGCGCGACTTGGACGTATCGATCCTTTCTCAACGTCGCGGCCCTTACCCGCCCTACGGCCTGGCCGGCGGCCAGCCCGGCGCTTTGGGCCGCAACACGCTGCGTCGCGCCGATGGCACGGTGGACGAGCTACCCGGCCAGGTGCAATTCGTCGCCGCAGCCGGGGATGTGCTCACGATCGAAACGCCGGGCGGGGGCGGTGTGGGCAACATGGGACAGGCTTCCAAGGGGCTTCTGCATACCGGACGATAGACCCGAAGGGTCGACAGAGTGTAGCCTGAGGCTGACGCCCTCGTTGTTCTACACACGCCGCGAGTGATGCACCGCCCCGTTCACGGGGCCTCCCGCGAAGCGGTCATAGCCCCGGCGTTCATGCCGAGGAAAACGGGTGCATATTATTGTGTATTCAGCCCCGTTCACAGGGCTTACCATTTGCTTGGCTTAAGCCATCCTGGAAGCCCCGTGAACGGGGCTGGAAGAAAGTCAAGTGGGCGGTTTGCGCGCGAGCACTTGCCGGTTCCCCCGTTGTCCGCCGTACCGAACTTGATCGAATACTTGTCGCATTCGTCGGCTGACGCGCGAATCGCGGCGGCCGAGCAACTGCTGCGGCTGGGGAGCGACGCGGGGCAGGCCGCCGGCGCATTGCGCCAGAGGCTCCAGGACCCTGATCGTCGCGTCGCCTTGGCGATGGCCACGGCCCTGGGGGCGGTTGACTCGGCTGGCCGCGAGTTCCTGGTGGTACTGGTCGAGTCGCTGCACGCCAATGATCACGAGCTGCGAGATCGCGCCCTGTACTATTGCGAACGGCTAGGTCCGCGGGCGGCCGGAGTGATGGGCGAACTAGTGTCGCTTTTCGACGATGACCCGGACGATGAACGGTACGATTTCGAAAAGGAATGGAATGGTGGAATGTCGTCATTGTCGTTGCCCCCGCGCATCGGTCCGGCGGCGCTGCCTCTTTTGAGGAAAATGCTTTCTCGCGGTAAACCGCGCGTGCGAATGCTCGCGGCCTGGCAGCTTATCGAGCTTGGGCCGCGCGTCTGCCGCCAGGGACGGCCGCCGAATTGTTGTCATTTCTTGGCGATTGGCGATTGGGCCCGGCCGCGGCGCCGGCCATGGACTTCCTGGTGGCCCAATTGACGACGACTTTGACGACGAAATTGACGACGGACAACCAACCAAAGGACCGTGACGTCGCCGCGGCGGCCCTTCTGGGCAAAATCGGGCCGGCAGCCGTCGGGAAGTTGATGGAGCTGTTGGACCACCCTCGCCCGCGGACGCGGGCGCTCGCCGCCAGAGCGTTAGCCGAGATTGGACCAGCCGCCAACGGCGCCGTTCCGCGGTTGATCGACCTGCTGGAAGACCGCGCAAGTCAGTTGGGCGCCACGGAATGGCTCCACAAAGGTTGGCTGCCGGACGACTCGTATTATTATCGCGCGCCGACGCCTGGCTCATTCGGTGCGGGCGGTCGTGACCTTATCGACGTTCGGGACTTGGCAATTTTCGCACTCGGAAGTATCGGTCCCGAGAGCCGCTCTGCGGTGTCCAGACTCGCGAGGCTCCTCGAAGCGCCCTTGGCCGACGAAACGGGTTACCGTGCTTTCCATCGCTCTTTGGCGGCCTGGACGCTAGGCCAAATCGGCCCCGACGCGTCGTCCGCAATACCCGCGTTGATTCGGCTGGCCAAGCGTGATCAAGAGCGGCCGGAGGGCATTGCGGCTGTGGCATTGGCGCGCATCGACCCGGAGAATCCCGCCGTGATTGAGTGTCTGGAGAGGTACTTGGCGGAGGGCGAGCACCGTGGGTTTTTCGACGACGACGGGTCCTCGGATGTTATTCTGGAAGATGTTCTCGATGTCGTGTGGGAACTGGGATCGCGGGGCGACCCGCTCAGGGCCGATCTGCGCAGGTTGCTGGCCTCTCCGCTGCTCCATCTCTCCAACCGGTGTTGCGCCGCCTATGCCTTGGCATCCTTTCCGGCCGAAAGGCCGGCGGCAGTTCGGTACCTTGAACGAATGGCGGCGCATGGAGACTCGGGCGATACAGACTGGTTCCTTGAGCAGATCGAGGCATTTGAAAATCAGGGACGTTGACGCCGCTGGGAGGCGTCATCGATTTGAAATCTTTCGGCGTTAATCGGCTGCGCGAATTCCGGTTCATTGCTTGGGCCCTTGAACGACAGCTATCGAAGGACCCGCCTCGTTGTTCTAAACAACTCGCGAGTGCTCGGCCGCCCCCTCGCCGGCTTGTGCGGCAGGAGCGGAAAGTTTCGATGGCTAAGGAGTCGCTCCATGACATCTATCCCAACGGCCCCTTGGTCGGGCTCACCGCCGCCGTGGGCGGCGGGGAGCCGGACCACGGGCGAAGAACGGCTGTGTTTGCAGGGGTGCGTGGCTAGCCGGAAAACTGCTTCACCTGCCGGGCGAGCTGGCGAGGGGTCGCTGCAAAACGTGTAGTACAACGAAGGGACCAACCTGTGCAGCTTCCCGTAGTGCGTGGCACGATCGACAGGCGAATCCTGGTGAACTTTCGGGTCGATCCGACCGTTTTGGAACGGCTCGTGCCGGCCCCCTTTCGCCCAAAGCTCGTGGGCGGCCTCGGCATGGCGGGTGTCTGCCTGATCCGGTTGAAGCACATTCGCCCGCGCTGGCTGCCGCCGGCCCTGGGCCTGACTTCCGAGAACGCCGCCCACCGCATCGCCGTCGAATGGGAACGCAACGGCGAACACCGGCAAGGCGTCTTCATCCCCAGACGCGACACGTCGTCTCGCTTGAACAGCCTGGTGGGCGGGCACCTCTTTCCCGGCGAGCACCGGCACGCTCGGTTCCAGGTGGCCGAGGCGCAAGACCGTTACCACGTGCGACTCGACAGCGATGACGGTCACACGCACCTCGTCGTCGAGGGGCATGCCAGCGCCGATTTGCCCGGCACGTCGGTGTTTCGATCGCTTCGGGAAGCGTCCGAGTTCTTCGAGGCGGGATCGCTTGGTTACTCGGTCACCTCAAAGCTCGGGACGTTCGACGGTTTGGAGCTTCGCAGCTTCGCGTGGCGCGCGCAGCCGCTTGCCGTCGATCGTATCGAGTCGAGCTTCTTCGAAGACCGGGCCATCTTCCCGGCCGGCTCAGTCGAGTTCGACTGCGCGCTCTTGATGAAAGGCGTCGAACACGAGTGGCATGGGCGCGAGCCGATCTGTGCGTGGTCGATGAATTAGTCTCACGCAAAGGCGCGAAGGCGCAAAGGAAGAGGCCGCTGCCTTCCGCAGCGGCCGGCCAGCAACGCAGCTTATGTCCCACCACCGAAGGACCCGATAGTCCACTACCCGGCCTTCACCATCCTTCCCTTCGCGCTTCGTGCGCAGTATAAACGGTCCCATGCGTGAAATGACTTACATGAAGGCCACCCTGGAGGGGCTCTCCGAGGAGATGGCCAAGAACCCCGCGATCTTCGTGTTTGGCGAGGGCGTCGGCAAGCGCGGGGGAAACTTCAACACGACGGTCGGCTTGTACGACCTCTACGGCCCCGAGCGGTTGTGCGATACGCCGATCAGCGAGCGGGGTTTCGTGGGGTTGGCCTGCGGCGCGGCAATGACCGGCACGCGGCCCGTGGTCGACTTCATGTTCGGCGATTTCATCCTCGACTCGCTGGGCGAGCTGATCAACCAGGTCGCCAAGATGCAATACATGAGTAGCGGCCGGCTCAAGATGCCCCTCTTGCTGCGGGGCTGCATCGGCATCGGCCACTCGGCCGCCACGCACCATTCGGGCAGTTTCTACCCGATGTACGCGCACTTCCCCGGCTTCCGCGTCGTGGTCCCTTCGACCCCCGCCGACGCCAAGGGCCTCTTGAAGACGGCGCTCAACTCGTTCGATCCGGTGATGTTCCTCGAGCACAAGGAGATTCTGAGCGTGAAGGGTCCCGTGCCCGACGGCGAGCACTTCGTCGAATTCGGCAAGGCGGCGGTCGTGCGGCCCGGCGGCGACGTGACCGTCGTGGCCCTGGCGCTGATGGTCCACAAGGTGCTGGCCGCTTGCGAGCCGCTTGCCGCCGAGGGGATTTCGGTCGAGCTGATCGATCCGCGGACTGTCGCCCCTTTGGATATCGACACGATCTTGGAGTCGGTGCGCAAGACGGGCCGGTTGTTGATCGTCGACGAGACGTTCGCCCCCTGCGGCATTGGGGCCGAGATCGCCGCGCAGGTGATCGACCGCGGCTTCGACGAGCTCGACGCGCCGATCCGCCGCCTCAACGGCGTCCACACGCCGACGCCTTACAGTCCGCCCTTGGAGGCCGCCGTCGTGCCCAGCGCCGACGCGATCGCCGGTGCCATTCGCGAATTGATGGCGGAGTAATCGACACGCATGGCAGTCCCCATCAAAGTCCCCCGTCTTGGCTGGACCATGGAAGAGGGCGTGTTCGTCGAATGGCTCAAGCCCGAAGGGGCGACCATCGCTCCGGGCGATCAACTGTTCGTGCTCGAAGGCGAGAAGGCGGCGCAGGAGATCGAGTCGATCGACGGCGGCACGCTGCGATTGCCGCCCGACGCGCCGCGCCCCGGCCAGACGGTTCCCGTCGGCGCGGTGTTGGGCTACCTGCTGGAGCCGGGCGAATCGCCCTCCTGGGAAACGGAGCCGGCGAGCGGGGGGCAGGCGAGCGGCGGACAGGCGAGCGGGGGACAGGCGAGCGGGGGACAGGCGAGCGGGGGGCGTAAGCCCCCCGGTGGCTCGGCGAGTGGCACCTCGGTGAGCGGTGGTTCGGTGAGTGGTGGTTCGGTGCTCGGCAACGAATTTGCAGTCGAAGGTCGGAAGTCGGAAGTCGGAAATCCGAGAGCGGCGGTGACAGACCGTGGGGCGCGCACCACCATCAGTCCCCGTGCTCGCCGCCTGGCGGCCGAACTGGGTGTCGATTGGAAGGCGATCACCGGCACCGGGCGCACGGGCCGCATTCGTGAGCGGGACGTGCGGGCTCACACGGACCATCGCGTGGGCGCCGCGCACGAAACCGCGCTCGGTAGCCCACCCGGTGAAGCGCGCTCGACCCCCGGCCGTCTCGTGCCGTTATCGGCGGCGCGGCGGACGATCGCCCAGCGGATGTCGGCCAGCGCCGGCACGGTCGCCGCTGTGACGCTCACGAGCAAGGCCGACGCGACCAACCTGGTGAGTTTCCGCAATCAGTTCAAGGCGGCGGGCGATTCGCCCGATTCACTGGTGCCAAGCTTCACCGACCTGATCGTCAAGCTGGCGGCGACGGCCCTGAAGCAGCACCCTACGCTCAATGCCTCATGGCGCGACGACGGGATCTTTTTCTCCGAGGCGATCGACATCGGCATCGCCGTCGACTCCGACGCCGGGCTGCTCGCGCCGGTCGTTCGCGACGTTGCGTCGCTGGGACTGCGGCAACTGGCGGCCGAGACGCGGCGGCTGGTCGAGCGTGCGCGTGCGCGGCGGCTTACGGCCGACGAGCTGCAAGGCGGCACGTTCACGGTCACGAACCTGGGCATGTACGGCGTCGACGCCTTCACGCCGATCGTCAACCTTCCGCAGTGCGCCATCCTGGGCGTCGGGCGGATCGTCCGCGAGCCGGCGGTGGTCGGCGACCAGATCGTGCCGCGCGAGGTGCTCACGTTGAGCCTCACGTTCGATCATCGCGTGGTCGACGGCGCTCCCGCCGCGCGGTTTCTCGACGCGTTGCGACAAGCGATAGAACAGCCCGCACCCTGGCTGGTGCCGTAGGCGTTAGGCAAATGCCGGCAGTGAACCGCAGATTTCACCGATTTCGCAGATTGGCTGCTCGTTCCCACGCTCTACGGACAAGAAAGGCATTAGGCGTTAGGCGATCCACTTGTTGCCATGCTCTGCGTGGGAACGCCTCCGCGGACGCTCCGCGTCCCTGCCTACCGCCTACCGCCCGCTACCGCCTTCCGCCCGCCCGAGCGCCTAACGCCTTCCGCCCAACGCCCAACGCCCAC
>DATLQY010000279.1:0-7828 GCA_035534975.1 Pirellulales bacterium | reverse complement strand
TCGCCAGCCCAAACGCAAGGAGGTGTTCCATGCCGGACCAGTTCCCAAAGCGAATCATGATGATTTCCACGCATGGCCATGTATCGGCGTCGCCCGAGTTTGGGCGTGCGGATACTGGGGGACAGGTAGTTTACGTGCTGGAGGTGGCGAAGCAACTGGCCCGCGCCGGCTGCCAGGTCGACATCCTCACGCGGCGGATCGGGGGCCGTCCTCAGATCGAGCCGGTCGCCGCGGGCGTGCGCGTGCTGGCTTTCCGGTGTGGCGGCGAGAAGTTCATCCCCAAGGAGGCGCTCTGCGATCATATTCCCGAGTGGGTCGACAGTGCGGCCTCGTTCATCCGCCGCGAGCGGCTGCGTTACGACGTGATCAACAGCCACTAATTCGGGCAACGACGCCGCGTTGTTCGTGCCGCCCTTTCGCGGCACCGTGGTGGGCAACGCCCTGCCCGAGCTCGCGGTATTGGCCGGACCACATATTTACCACTCGCCCCTGTCCCACGCCGCCGGCGTGCTCGACGGCCTTCGGTACTGGCTCGCCGAAGCCGACGCGCCGTAACGCTCGACCGCGTCGGTTCGAGAGTGTGACTGAACGTCGCACGCCTGTCGTGTCGCTCGCGGCAAACTGTCGGCCGACATGGGCGCTCAGCCGCCTTGATGGCGGGAATCAAATGCGTCACGCGCCCTCTGGGTAATCCAGGCCAAATCGGCGACACTCCACGGTCCGGCTGGCGCCGTCGAATAGTCCAACTCCTCGGCGTAACGCATGCGTTCGTAGGTGAGTGAATAGGCCTCGGCCAGGTCCAACGCTACCGGTTGATCTGGCGCGGCGAGCGGGACGGGGACCGGCGGAAGGCGATCGCGGACGGTCCACCCATATACCTCGCAGTCCGGCCGCCGTGCCGCATCGGCGACCAAGGCGTAGTAGTGTGCGGGCGGCAATGGTCGCCGCATCGGCAACCGGCGGCCGCCGACTAAAAGGTCAATCTCAATCAGGTGGACTCGACCGCCAACGAAATCCACCCGCTTGGCGTCGTACCGGTCGCATCCCTCGCCCCGCTTATTATCCGGCGAAAGAACCTCGATGACCGCAACCAGTTCGTGTTCCGGGTGCCGCACGATTTCAATCCAGGTCTCGCGGACTTCCGCAGTCGCGGCAAATGGGATTGTGACGGGTTCCAAAGTTGCTGTCGCGCCGGCGCCCACGACGGCGTGCCCTGGCCCCGCGCGGACCTGACTGATCGTTCCGTCCGGAGTAACCGTCCTGCTTTCATCCGGCGGAACGTGTACCAGCCGGATCTGTTCTTGAGCTCGCGCTCGATAGTGCCGCGGCAGATGGTCCGCCAATTGTTCAGCGCAG
Organism: Pirellulales bacterium; assembly: GCA_035534975.1. Lineage (GTDB taxonomy): Bacteria > Planctomycetota > Planctomycetia > Pirellulales > JAICIG01 > DATKSN01. Next base: position 6,472 of record DATLQY010000279.1, on the reverse strand, counting down.
TGCGTAATCAATCGCAGGTGGAAATCAGGCCAATCGCCGGAGCTTTCGAGGTACGGGTCTACTCCTGGAAACGGGTTTGGCATAGCTGAAATCTCACAACAGGTCCAAGCTCGCCCAACGCCTATTCTAGCGAAATGCGGCAGCATTCCGAAAGATGGAATATGGGGCCGATGCCCAGCCCGAACTCGCGGCGCTGGCCGGACCACACATCTACCGCTCGCCCCATCGGCCAGCCACGATTCTGAGGTGCAGGGCCGCGGCCACGACCGACACCTTGTCGCGACGACCGACACGATCGTGACATGTTGACGTGACCCCGCTTCATCCCGGTCGTCGCACACAATCGCCATAAAGCCATGTGTGCCAGCGGGAAACGACGGGGGCCACGCATGTCTCCCTTGGCACGGCACCGCGTTTGCAATTCAGACCACGGTTCTGAAGCCAACGGCGATCGGCGAGAGAAAGACGGATCGCGCTTTCAACGTCGCCAGCCCAAACGCAAGGAGGTGTTCCATGCCGGACCAGTTCCCAAAGCGAATCATGATGATTTCCACGCATGGCCATGTATCGGCGTCGCCCGAGTTTGGGCGTGCGGATACTGGGGGACAGGTGGTTTACGTGCTGGAAGTGGCGAAGCGACTGGCGCGCGCCGGTTGCCAGGTCGACATCCTCACGCGGCGGTTCGGCGGCCGGCCCGAGATCGAGCCGGTCGCCGCGGGCGTGCGCGTGCTGGCTTTCCGGTGTGGCGGCGAGAAGTTCATCCCCAAGGAGGCTCTCTGCGATCATATTCCCGAGTGGGTCGACCGTGCGGCCTCGTTCATCCGCCGCGAGCGGCTGCGTTACGACGTGATCAACAGCCACTACTGGGACGGCGGGCTGGGCGGCATGACGCTGGCGGCGATGTTGGACGTGCCGCACGTCCACACACCGCACTCGCTGGGCGCCTGGAAGCGCGACGCGATGTGCGGCGACCCCGGCGAACTCGAACGGACCTACAACTTCCGCCGCCGTATCCGCGACGAACGCCGGATCTACGCCGCCAGCGACCTGATCGTGGCCACCACGCACCAGCAGCGCGGCGTGCTGGAAACTCCCGAGTATTCGGTGCCGCTGGCACGCATCCGCGTGCTCCCACCCGGCTACGACGACGCGAGGTTCTCGCCCGTCTCTCCGGTGGAGCGGCAATCGATCAGGCGCCGCTTGGGTATGCACGGTCCCACGGTGTTGGCACTTGGGCGCGTGGCCCGGAACAAGGGTTTCGATCTGTTGGTGCGGGCGATGCCCTCGGTGTTTTCCCGCGTATCCGATGCCCGGCTCTGGTTGGCCATCGGATCCTCGTGCCCGAATGATGAGGAGCGCGGCGAATTGTCGATGTTGTGCCAATTGGCTCGACAAGTGGGCATCGCCGACCGCGTCGAGTTCCGCGGCCATGTGGCCGACGAGGAACTGGCCGACCATTACCGCGCCGCGGATGTCTTTGCTCTTAGCGGCCGTTACGAGCCGTTCGGCATGACGGCGATCGAGGCCATGGCCTGCGGCACGCCCTGCGTGATCACCACCAAGGGCGGTCTGTGGGACATGGTGACCTGGGGGCGCGACGCGCATTGCGCCGATCCGTTCTCGCCCGACGACTTCGGTCGCTCGATCGGCCAGGTGCTCCGCGATCCAGCCGTCGCCGCGCGTCTCAGTGTCAACGGGGCCGCCAAGGTCCGCTCTGGGTTCACCTGGCGGAACGTGGCGGTGGGATTGGCCAATGCGTACGAATCGGCCGCGCGCCGACGTGCGGTTGGCGTTCGCCGCGCCGCGCATAGGCCAGCACTGGCGCTGGGCGGCAGGGAGTCCGCGGCTTGAGGGCACAATCGGAAACGATGCTGGTCTGCGACCTGGATGGCACGCTGCTCGGCGACGATCAGACCCTTGGTCGGTTCGCCGAGTGGTATGACGCCCTCCGTGACCGGTTGCGGCTTGTGTACCCGTCGGGACGTTGTTACGCCTCGGTACGGCAGGCTGTGACGACCACAGCCTTGCCGGCGCCCGACGCGGTGATCGCGGACGCTTCAATTCCCGAACGTGTTGCCCATGTTCGCGCCGCCAAAATTCCCGATGGCGCCGGGCAGATTGCGGCCAACGGGTCCGCCATAGGGACCGTAGCCGATCCCCGCTCCGCGGATGCCGCTAGGGAAGCCCGTATCGTACCTTGGCATCGGCGAGCTCCAAACTCGCGGCGACCGGCCGGCCTGATATCGGAGTCCCTCGTATCGGCGTTCGGCCAACCCGTTGGCATAACCGCCGGAACCGAAGCCACCGTAGCCGAAGTCGCCCACCTCGTACCGCGGCCGACCTCGAGGCGCCGCCGAGGTCCATGTTCCCTCGGCCGATCTTGAAACAGCCGGCGCGCCGCCGACGGTGCGCGCTTGCTCCGGGCGTGTCTGCCGCCACCACTGCGCGTATGCCGTCTTGTCGTAAACCTTCCACTCGTTGCCCGTCCAATAGGCCCAGTGCTGGCTGGGAAGCCAGTACCACCAGTGGCCATTGTGCCGCGTGTAGCGCCAGTTCTTGGCGTCGGACGTAGTGTGCGACGTGCTCGCTACGGACCTGGCGGGCGATGTCCGCACAACGGTCGTGGTGGGCGATGCCCACCCTGCGGTGACGATCGGGCTGAAGTACCAGGCCGCCGTCACGACGGCCAACCACGCGAGCTTACACATGATGCACCTCCTTGGGTCATGCAGTTGCAATGACTTGTGCTCTATGCTGTATTGTACGTAGTGGGCTGCCCGCGGGCCAGGTAATGACCTTAATTGGGTTGCAACCGCACCCCATGAACCCCATACTCTAACTCTCAGTTCATTGATGGTCCGACCGGTGGCGGTCGGGCATTCCCAAAAGCTGATTTCCGCTGGTTTTCACCCGATGAAAGGAGCTTTGTCATGTCCAGGAAAGCACTTGGTTTGATGGTCGCGGCGGTGTTGTGTGGTGGCGTCGCGTTGTCGTTGCCGGGGGCGGAGGGCGCCAAGCCCGACGCGGCGGCCGGCCAACGTCTGAAGCTTGCGCGCGAGGTCTACGCGGAAAAGATGGAGCAGATCAGGAACGCCGTCGCCTACGACATCGAGGATCTCGAGTTGTGGTCGCAGAACCTGCTCGGCGCCGCGTTGGCCGCCGCGGCGAACCCGGCCGACCGTACCGCCGCCCACGAAGCTCATGTCAAGCGGACGAAGGAGTTGGAGGAGTTGGCGAAAGGATACGCGCGCGCCGGCCAAGGCAGGAGCTCCGACGCCCTGGCCGCGGAGTTCTACCGGATGCTCGCCGAAGCGGCGCTGGCGGAGGACCGGTAGGGTGGGCACCGCCCACCATGTACGGCCGTGCGGATACTACCGTGTGCGCGAACGGTTTTCGTTTGTCATTCCCTGAAACGGATGGTAGCCTTTCGGGATCAGGCGCATCGCCTGGACTCCTTGCCCCTCCATGCGAACCGCAATCGCTCGAGGGGCAATGCAAATGTAAAATGGGAAACGCCTCGTGACCCAGTTCCAGAACCTGCTCGTAGGCGTCGATTTCGAACATGGCGGGCCACTCGGCTCGGGCCATCTCAGCCCGGTCGTCGACGACACGGTCCGCACCGCGACCTGGCTGGCGGAGATCGCCAAGGCCCCCTTGACGTTTTTCACCGCGGTCGACTTTCCCTTGGATTCGCGCGACATGGACCTGGCCGTCGACGACCCACGCCACCTGCCGCGCGCTCTGGTCGAGTCGGCCCAAGACGCGCTGGCCCAGTTGGTGCGCGGCGCCCAGGCCAAGGGAATCTCGGCCCAAGCCGAAGTAGACTTGGGTAAGGGCTGGATCGAGATCATACGCCATGTGCTCGCTCACCGGCACGACCTGGTGATCGTGGGCACGCGAAACCTGCACGGCATCGAACGGCTCCTGCTCGGCGGCACGTCGCGCAGGCTGATGCGGAACTGCCCTTCCGCGGTCTGGGTCGTGCGGCCCAATCCCGCACCGAGCGTGTCGAACATCCTGGTCGCCAGCGACCTGCACGCCGAATCGGAAAAGGCCTTGCGGGCGGCTTCCGCGCTGGCATCGCTGACGGGAGCCAAGGTCCACCTGGTCCACGCGATCGATTATCCGCTCGATCGGCTTTGGTTCAGGCACATCGACGCGCGGACGGAAAACTACCACCACAGGTTACTGTCCGCGGCGCATCGGACGCTGGAGCAGCAGGTCGCCAAGCTGGGCGCCGCCGGCGCGACGGTCGAAGTCGAAGTCGTCGACGGCACGCGCGGCGCCGACCTGGCGATCCTGCGATACATCGAAGCGCAGCAGATCGACCTGCTGGTGATGGGCACGGTGGGCCGCGGCGGGCTTGCGGGCGTCTTCATTGGCAACACCGCCGAGCGGCTGGCACAGCAGGCCCCTTGTTCGATTCTGGCCGTGAAGGCCGACGATTTCCAATGTCCGGTGGCGCTGGGGCCTTCCGCGTAGGCGGGCGCTGCCCGCCCACCATTGCGACACCGCACGGCCAAACGCGCAGGGTAGGCACCGCCCACCATGCGACGTGACACGGCGATCGCAAAGAAGCAGGCGTTACGGCGGAACATGGTGGGCAGTGCCCACCCTACCGCCTGTGGTCCGGCGGCTGAGCACGAAACACCACCGCTCTCAAGTCCCGAACGTTTACCCGCCGCCACCCTGTTTGGACGTCGAGCCCGGATGGCTTTTTCGCCCGGCGACCGGTAGCGGGTCGTGCGTGCTCACACGACCTTCACCAGCGGAATTCGCGCCGATGGCAACCAGTTTACGGCCGTCGTCGTCGAACGTGGCGACGAGTCCATGGCCGCGGTCGCTCGCGGAAGCGACGAAAAGCATCTTTCCATCGGCGCTGGTGACGCCTACGAGGCCGACATTCTTGGAGTGTCCCAAGACAGCTACCGGTTCGTTCCGTTCGTTCACTGCCACAAATTTCCGCGCGAAGACGATGTCGGGCATCACCGGCGCCGGCTTGTCGGCCGCGATCGCGGTGACAGCCAGCAACCCGACACCAAGCGCCATGCTACTCCACTTCCAGCGACGGTTGGCCCGTTCCAGCACCGCCAAGCGACTCTCCAGTTTCTCGAACATCATACGATCCCCCCTCAGTTTCAGGTGCGCAAGTTGAAAACCATGGCACGGCAACGGCGCAGTGCCACCCAGTTGGGCGCGCGATGGCTCTGATTCGTCTGTTTCGCCCGTAAAACGCGGTCGTGGCAACGGCGCAGTGCCACCTAGTTGGGCGCGCGATGGGCGTGGGCGAATCCGTCAGGGCGACGGTTGCTTCGCCGCAGTGGAAACCGACATGGCTGACGTGCGGCGAGCAGCGTCGTTGCCCTGTCGATCATGCACGGTCACGTGGCCTTCGCCATTTCGCTTCGCACCGACGGTCACGAGGTTCGATCCGTCGGCGTCGAATGTGCATAACATCCCTTGCCCGCTTCTAGTGCAGGACGCGACGAACAGCAGGGTGCCGTCCGGGTCGACCACGCACAACATCCCCAGATTGTTCTGGTGCCCCATATAGGCCACAGGTTGATTGGCTTCGTTGACGGCCACGAATTTGCGGGCGTAGATCACGTCGGGGATCGTGGTTTCGGGTTTTTCGGCCGCGGCCGCCGTGACGGTCAACAGTGAGACGCCCAGGACCACGGCGGTCCATTTCCAACGTCCGCTGCCGCGTTCGATCGCTGCCAATCGTTCTTCGAAATCTCTCATTGAAACTCATTCCGTTCCGCGGCAAGGCCGCTGCTCCTAAAAAACTCATGTGGAAATCCTGACGGTTTGGCGTGCGACAAATGCGAGCACTTTGCAAAATCTGTGCCGGTTTCCTTGAAGCACCGCCGCGCGGGCCGTGGCGTTCCGGTCGTAAATGACGACAGCATTTGAACTTGAGCGAATCTTCTGAATCGCGCGCAGTTCGCGAAAACGCTGGCAGCCTGCCCAATTCTTGGGCATCGACGATGCAACTCCGAATAAAAGTCGTCCATCCAGGTAACCAAGCAACGTCATCCTCGAACGCAGTGATAAACGTCATCCTCGAACGCAGTGGTAAGCGGCGGCGAAGGTTGGAAAGGGGTGGACGATATCGCCGATTGACTGCGCTTCGTTCACCATGGCCCGACGTTGCTTGATCGTCGCGACGTTGCGGATGCCGAGTTTCTGCAACGTCCAGCCCTACCGCGTCTTATCTGCGGAACGTCGTTTTCCGTGCCGACCTTTCGGTCGCGCGCGAGGTGCCCTTTGACAAGTCATCGGGCGGAGGCGGTGGCGCATCAAGGTCATCGGGCGGAGGGGGCGGGGGGCCGAGCTCCTCGGTCTTCCGACCCGGCCCGAGCACGTCGATACCGGGCGGGGCCTGGTCGACCGTCTGCGCGGCACGCATTGGTGAAAGGCCCGTGGCCACGAACAAGCGGAACTCGGCCTGGTTGTAGCCGATGATCGC
>DATLQY010000278.1:0-13203 GCA_035534975.1 Pirellulales bacterium | reverse complement strand
GCTCCGTCATCTCATGCAGGTGAGCCAGCCCAGCGTCCGTGACTTGATTACCTTGGTCGAAACGGAAATCAACTTTTCTTACCTCATCAAAGTAGTCCTGTGGCAGCCAACGTCGCAGGAATGGCCTGGGGAACGCCTCGCTCGCCTCCTCGCTGGGCTTCACGTAGTCAACCCTTCCGCCGAGGGCTTTAATGGCGGCGACTGCCCGTCGCTGCTTCTCAGCCGGCACGACGACCAGGCGCAATCCCACGCACAATACGGTCACGACCAGGAACAACGTCAGCAACGAGAATTGTGCCCAGCGGCGTTTGGGCGTCAGCAGGGCAACGAGCTTGGAGAAGGGTTTCGCCATGCCGTCAGCTTGATGCGCTGACAGGCGGGCGTCAAGAGTACGCCTCACAAGCGGGTGTCCAACTTCGGGAACTTTTCCCCGAAGTTCAACCGGCTGAACTCCACGCCTTCCTCGAGCAATCCGTCGCCACGGCAGGCGGTCCCTCCTATCCGTGGATGATCAGATCGACCACCTGGTCTCCGCACCGCAAGCCGGGCATTTCGAGTCGCAGGCGGGTGTCTGGCGTCGGTCGGATGGGCGGGCTAAACTGAGCCAATGATCCTGCGCCTTTCCCAAAAACTCAGCACGAAGTGCAAGGTCACGCCCTTGAAGGTCTTGCCACCAGACCCCAATCCGTTTGCAGACTGGTCGGCGAATCTTTTCACGGCTGACCGAACCCAGTTCATCATTGTGACGAATACCCCATCGCTGTATTCGACCGTGTTCTACGGCCGGGGAATTGCCGATGAAGGCCAGTTCGTCGGCCGAGTGATGGAGGCGCTCCGGGAATTCCTGGCGGCCGACGGGCAGGAGTTCATCTTTCGGCGATTCATCGCACCGGCAAGCGGTACGGTTCAGTTCTCGAAAGCACTGAATCGTTCAGTCACCGGCTCGATGAAGGACCTAGCTTATCATGCCAAGTTTTGGTTGAGCGAGGGAGAATTGTCCCCGCACGACACGTCATTGCGGCTCAACGAGATTCCGTTTTCGCCGCTGAAGTACCTCAAGCCACGAGAGGTGTTCAAGTCGTTGGCCGTGGTTGATTAGTCGCCCCAAAGAAACCTTCGGCCAGGCCGTGATCCGCGACTTGTATTGCGAGATGGCGGGGCTTGGCGGCTTCCTAGGCCGGAAAGGGGATTGCGAGCCAGGCTGGCAAACCACATGCTTCCACCAATCCTGAAACCAAGTCCAGGCTTCGGCGGACACCTGCAGGGCGGCGACCGAATGCGGGATCGCATTTGCACTCCCATCAATCCTGACCTATTTTCTAAGGGCGATTTCACCGACGCCGTCGGCGCCGGGGTTGCCGGCGACGACAACAGCAGGGTCAACGTGACATGACGACGGGCCCTTACGCCCAGCGCGAGGACGACATTCTCGACGCCGGGACCAAGACCACGGCCTGGAGGGTCGCGGCGGTCGCAGTTTTGGCGTTCTTGCCGGTAATCGCGGGCAAGTGGGTCAATTGGGATGACGACACAAACTTCCTCAACAACCCGAATTTCCGGGGGCTCGGCTGGCAACAGATCGCCTGGGCATGGAAAACCACGCTCCTCGGCGTCTATCAACCGCTGAGCTGGACGTTTCTCGAAGTGCAATACTGCCTGTGGGGGCTGGACGCTCGCGGGTACCACGCCGTCAGCCTCGGCTTGCACGCGGTCAACGCGGTCGTCCTGTTCTTCCTTTGCCGGATGCTCGTGCGGATCGCGCTGCCGGGTTCGTGAACATCGCCCCCCGGCAGGTCGCGGCGGACCGCTATAGCTACCTGGCATCGATCGGGTTCATCGCCCTGGGCGCCGGGCTGGTCTTTCGCTGGTCGTGCGGCGATCTCCGCTGGCGGCCCTTTCGCGTCCCCGGCCGCGGCGCGCGGCAGACGTTTGGGTTTGCCGGGCTCGCGGCGATCGGGGTGCTCTGCGTCCTCAGTTGGCGACAGTCGGCAACCTGGCACGATTCTGAGATGCTCTGGGCGCACGCCGCGGAGCACGGCCAGGCCACGTCGGTCGTGGTCCAGACGAACCTCGGCCTCGCCTACGCGGACATCGGGCGGCTCGACGATTCGCTCGACTGTTTCAAGCTCGCGCTCGACCTCCTGCCGCACGCGCCGACGTCCCTGCAAAACTACGCGCGGGCGCTCGCAAAGCTCGGTTTCAACCGGGAGGCGATCCCCCACTTCCGCGAGGCGATCCGGCTCAAGCCTGACTTCGTCACGGTCCGAAACAACCTGGCGTTGACGCTGCTGCGCCTGGGCGATACGCAAGGCGCCGAAGACGAGCTGAACCTCGTCCTGAAGATCGCGCCCGACTACGCAGACGCCCACAACAACCTGGGCCTCGTCCTGCTTCGCACTGGCCGTAACTCCGAGGCCGTCCCCCATTTCACGAAAGCCCTCCGGCTCCAGCCCGGCAACATCGCTGCCGAGAAGAACCTCCACCTCGCCCGCGACGCGGGCGAAGGCGCACCAGGCAAACGCGAGGGGGGGGCCGGCGACCGCCAAAGCATCCCTTGATCGAACCTCGCCAAAGCGAGGGGGCAGACGCTGGATGCCGCCGCGCTCGTACATGATCTTCAATCAAACGAAACCCTGGCTGACGTCGGCCCAAGATCGATCAGGGAAACAGTCCACGGGCGAGTTTGGCTTCGGCTACCCGCTCGATCCCTTCAATCAAGGCCGCGGTGCGCATGTCGATGCCGTCCCGCTCCGAGCGAGCGCGGGTCCGATGCAAGGCGTCGACCAGAATCTTCTGCAGCCGGGCGTTGACTTCTTCCAAGCTCCACATGTAGTTCTGCGTGTCCTGGACCCATTCGAAGTACGAAACGGTCACGCCGCCGGCATTGGCCAGGATGTCGGGCAGAACGTAAATTCCCTTTTGATTCAGCACTTCGTCGGCTTCGAGAGTTGTCGGGCCGTTGGCACCTTCGGCCAACAGCTTGCAGTCGATCCGATCGGCATTTTCGATGGTAATCTGGTTCTGCATCGCCGCGGGAACCAAAATGTCGCAGCGCAACTCGAGCATTTGCTCGTTGCTGAGGGCCTCTCCGTTGGGAAAACCTTGCAGGAAGCGGTGCTCGGCGACGAATTTCAGAAGCGACGGGACGGAAAGCCCGGCCGGATTGTAAATCGCGGTGGACACGTCGCTGACCGCGATGATCTTGACGCCGAGCTCGTCGAGGAATCGGGCCGTGTTGCTTCCGACATTGCCGAACCCTTGGATCACGGCGGTCGAACGTTCGAGCTTGAGCCGCATGTCCTGGGCTGTTTCGCGGATCAGGAACACCAGTCCGCGGCTGGTGGCCTCGTTGCGTCCGCGGGCGCCGCCGAGGACGACCGGCTTGCCGGTAACGACTGCCGGTACCGAATAGCCCACCTGCTGGCTGTACGTGTCCATGATCCAGGCCATGACTTGCTCGTCGGTCCCCATATCGGGAGCCGGAATGTCCTTGTCGGGCCCGATCATACTGATGATCTCAGAGGCGTAGCGTCGTGTAAGCCGCTGCAGCTCATGGCGGCTCAAGCCGGTGGGGTCGATGCGTACCCCGCCCTTCGCGCCGCCGAAAGGGAGGTGCATCAGGGCGCATTTCCACGTCATCCACATCGCCAGGGCCGAGACCTCACCCAGGCTGACGTCCTGGTGATAGCGCACGCCGCCCTTGGTCGGCCCCATCGTGAGCAAGTGTTGAACGCGATAGCCGAAGACATTTTCGACCTCGGTGTAGTCGTCGCGGCGGAAGGGAAACGCGACGACCAGCGTTCTTTGGGGGAACAGCAATCGCTGTCGGATGTTGTCGTCGAGGCCCACCAGTTGGGCGGCCTTCAGGAATTGCCGCTGCGCCAGGCGGAACATCTGCGAATCCCATTCGGCGTCGCGGACGCGCGTGCGTTCGATCGCGTAGCGCAACGATCGCGTCAGCGAGGCGCGCTGGAGCTGCGTTTTCACCAGGTAGTCCTGGGCGCCCGCCTCGACGGCTTTCGCCGCAAGCTTGACGTCGTCCTGCCCGGTGACGATGACGATCGGCACCGAGGGCGCTTGCGAGCGCATGCGGGTAAAAGTCTCTAAATCCTGGCTGTCCGGTAAAGTCAGGTCGAGCAGGACCACGTCGATCCCGCCCTCGCGCAAGCGCGCCATTCCGTCGGCAAGATCAGCGGCCGTGACCAACTCGAAAACCGGGCTCTTCGTGCCGTGGAGCAGTTCTCCGATCAGGCGAACGTGGATCGGGTTGTCCTCGATCAAGAGCACGCGAAGCAGGGTACCGGCGGCCAGGTTCATGGACGCACTCCCATGGTTTACCTCCGCTTGGTGTGAATCTTCAGCGCCGCCATGAGCCGCCGTGCCTCGACTTCAAGGGACGCGCACGCCGCGTGGGCTTTCTCGATTTGACCGGCTTTGGCCAGGGCTTCCAAATCCCCGCCCGCCGTCGTGGTCCGCCGGGCGCCGAACACGGCCGCCGAACCCTTGAGCGTGTGAGCGGCGCGGCGGAGTTTTGCCGAATCGCCTGCGGCCAGCGCCGAGCGGATCTCGACGAGCAACTTCGGGCATTCGTCGAGAAACAAGGCGGCGAGCTCGCGCAGCGTGTGCTCCTTGACATCGGAATGTTCGAGAGCTGCGTTCCAGTCGAGCACCTCGGCGGCCGGGCATTCGTCGGCGAGTTGCCCGGCCGAGTCTTGAACCATCGCGCCGGCCGCCGGCGCAGCGGCGGCGGGTCGCGCCTCGCTTGCGTTTGCGTGCCCGTTGGCGGTTTTCCCGGCGAGCAAATGTTCGATCGTCGCATACAGCTCGCCGGCACGCACCGGCTTGGCGATGTACGCGTCCATGCCGGCTTCGAGGCAGAGCTCACGGTCGCCCTTGATGGCATGGGCCGTCATGGCCAGAATCGGCGTCCTTCGCCCGGTCGGCTGCTCGCGCCGGCGGATGGTTCGTGTCGCCTCCAATCCGTCCATCTCCGGCATTTGCACGTCCATCAGGACCAGGTCGAAGTCGTCCGCCACCCACTTCTCGACGGCCTCGGCTCCGTTGTTGGCGATTGAAATCGTGTGGCCATGAGGTTGGAGCAGTGCCAGGGCCAACTTCTGGTTGATCAGGCTGTCTTCGGCAAGCAGGATATGCAGAGGGCGCACGATCCGCTCCGGCCCGGTTTCCTGTGCGGCCGTCGCACGTACCTTGAGCGCGCTGGTGGCGCCCAGGCACTCGCAAATCGCGTCCCAAAGTTCCGACTGTTTCACCGGCTTCGTGAGACAAGCCGCGATCCCGAGCTGTTGTCGCCGTGCAACGTCGTCAGAACGGCCGCTCGACGTCAAGAGCACGGTGACCGTCCCGCTCAGAGCGGGGTCTTGCCTGAGTTGCTCGATGAGTGCGAAGCCGTCCATGCCCGGCATGTTCCGATCCACCAGCACGATGTCGAATGGACGTTGGGACCGGTCGTGCTCGCGCATCACATCCAGCGCCTCGGCCGAGCGGGTCACAACGGTCGGCTGCATCTCCCAGTTGCGGAGCATTTCTTCGAGGATGAAGCAATTCGTGTGGTTGTCGTCGACGACCAGGACGCGAACGCCCGCGAGCGACGTTTCGGGAACGGCTTTCGGCGGCTGCGCCCCGTCGGCCGGTAAGGCGACTCGAACGATAAAGTGAAACTCGCTCCCGTTGCCGACCTCGCTCTTGACCCAGATCCGTCCCCCCATCAGATCCACGAGCCGCGACGAGATGGCCAATCCCAGGCCGGTCCCGCCGAAGCGGCGCGAGACCGACTCATCGGCCTGCTCGAAGGCCTCGAAGATCATCTTCTGCTTTTCCAGGGGGATGCCGATACCGGTGTCGCGGACGGTGAAGTGCAGCAGGCACTCATCGCCCGTTCCGGCCGCACTAGCGACCTGTCCGGCCGCATCGGCGCGCGGCTCGCACATGGCGTCGAGCACGACCTCGCCCTCTTCGGTGAATTTGATTGCGTTGCCGACCAGGTTCACCACGATCTGGCGCAGCCGGTACTTGTCGCCGACCACGTGTTTGGGAAGCTGCGGATCGACGTGACAGGCCAATTCCAGACCTTTGCGGTGCGCTCGCAGCGCGAGCGACTTCATCGTGTCTCCGAGGGTGTCGCGGACGTCGAACACCGCCTGATCAAGATCGAACCGGCCGGCTTCGATCTTCGAGAAGTCGAGGATGTCGTTGATCACCGACAGCAACGACTCGCCCGACTCCTGCACCATGGTCAGGTATTCGCGCTGGGTGGGCGTGAGTTGCGTGTCGAGCACCAGCTCGGTCATGCCGATTACGGCGTTCATCGGCGTGCGGATCTCGTGGCTCATGTTAGCCAGAAACGCGCTTTTCGCGCGGCTGGCCGCCTCCGCGACCTCCTTGGCGCGCTCGAGTTCCCGTTTGGCCGCCCGCTGCTGCGTGATATCGTGAACGAACGCGCTGAACAAGTAGCAATCACCCTGCTTGACCGGCGTGATCGTCAACTCGACCGGAAACTCGTGGCCGTCACGGTGCATCGCCGTCAACTCCAACCGCCGGCTGAGCAATGGCCCTTTTCCACTTTCGAGAAACCGAGCGATACCCGCCAGGTGCGCTTCAACGAACCGCGGCGGGATGATCATTTCGGTCATTCGTTGGCCGATGGCCTCCTGGGCGGACCAGCCGAAAGTGACTTCCGCCTGTTCGTTCCATTTTCGGATCACGCTGTCGTGATCGATGGCCACGAAGGCCTCGTGGGCCGTGGCCAGGATCGCGCGGTTGATCTCTTCCCGGGCGCGAATCTCCTCATCAGCCCGCTTCGCCGCCGACACATCGCGGAACACGACCACTCCGCCGCGCAGCGCCCCGGCCGCGTTCTTTAGCGCGCGTGCGTTGGCGCTGAGCCAGATGCCCTCTGGGACGTGAGCGTTTCGCAGGAACAGTTCGCAATCGTCGACCGTTTCGCCGCGGATCGCCCTGGCAAGGGGCAGGTCTTGCGGTGGGCAAGGGGCCTTTCCATCGGCCAGATAGAGTCCGCGGACCGTGCAACCACCGGCGACCGCGGCATTCTCAGGCCGGGGGCCGATCAGCCGCTCCGCGGCGGGGTTCCAGACCAGGACGTTGCCCTCCCGGTCCGCGACGATCACCGCGTCGGCCATGCTATCGAGCACGGACGAGAGGATACGCGTCTTGCGATCCAGTTCCTTTTTCGACTGAATGAGCTGCCCGCGCACCGCGGCTCGCTGCCGCGCTTCGTCGACGTCACCCGGAGCATCGTTTGTGGGCTCGGACAATCGATGCCTCCTTCCGCCGGGAACCGTTTGACCAAACAGGTATGTGATCCTGAGCGACCGTGTGCGATTGCCAGGATGACGCAAGCACCTTAGGCAGCAAATGGGGTGCCATTGCGAAAAAGATCCGGCGCCCTGCTGAAACACGACGGCACACGTTTTGCACCCCTCACGGTTGGTCGAAGCACGTTCAACGGTCGGAAACCATTCGATGGTCGTCGTCGTTGGCGTGCAAATGCGACTGCACGGAACTTCAAGCGAGGCGATCGTGGAGCCGTCCAAAGACATCCCATTCGACGATGGCAGGCGACGCGTGACCATCACCTCGGTCACACCCGAGATCGGCGGCGGTCGCTACCCGATTAAACGGACCGCGGGCCAAGACGTGACCGTGACGGCGACCGCATTTGCCGACGGTCATGAGCTCGTGCGCTGTGTCTTGCGGCACCGCGCCCAGCACGGCGACGACTGGAGCGAGCAGTTCATGCGGCCGCTGGGCAACGATCAGTGGCAGGCCGTCTTCCCGGTCAATAAGATTGGACGATATCGCTACACGGTGCAATCCTGGGTCGATCGGTTTCAGACCTGGTCGCGGGACCTTCGCAAGCGGGTCGAAGCGCTTCAACACGGTCGCGCCGACCTGCTGATCGGCGCTCAACTCGTTCGCGACGCCCAGCGCCGAGCACCGGAAGCCGACGCCGATCGACTCAAGGGGTTTGCCGCGGCGCTGGAACGCGAAGGCGACCTGGCGGCCCAGGTCGACATGGCCCTGGCGGGAGAACTGTCGGAGTTGATGGACCGTTACGCCGACCGGGGTCGCCAAACGACGTACCATCGCGAGCTCGTCGTCGTAGTCGATCGGCCCCTGGCGCGGTGCGGTGCATGGTACGAAATGTTCCCGCGGTCCTGCGCGGATACACCCGGCGAGCACGGCACCTTCCGCGATTGCGTGCGTCGATTGCCCTACGTGGCGTCGATGGGGTTTGACGTGCTCTATCTGCCGCCCATCCATCCGATCGGCCGTACGCACCGCAAAGGCAAGAACAACACGGTCGAGTGCGGCGCGAACGACTTGGGCAGTCCCTGGGCCATCGGTTCGGCCGAGGGGGGGCACAAGGCGATCCATCCACAACTCGGCACGCTTGCCGATTTCCGCTGCCTGGTCGAGCAAGCCCGCCGGCAGGGACTGGAAGTGGCCCTCGATTTGGCTTTCCAATGTTCGCCCGACCATCCGTACGTTCGCGACCACCCGGAATGGTTCCGCAAGCGTCCCGATGGCACGATCCAGTACGCGGAAAACCCGCCCAAGAAATACCAGGACATCATCCCGATTGACTTCGAAACCCCGCGTTGGCGCGAACTCTGGGACGAGTTGAGGAGCGTCGTCTCGTTTTGGATCGATCAGGGTGTGCGGATCTTCCGCGTGGACAATCCGCACACCAAGCCGTTCGCGTTTTGGGAGTGGTTGATCGGCGAGACACAGCGCGAACACCCCGACGTGATCTTTCTGGCCGAGGCGTTCACTCGTCCTTCAGTGATGTACGAGTTGGCCAGGTGCGGCTTTACCCAGTCGTACACTTATTTTCCCTGGCGGACCACGCGGCAGGAACTGACCGACTACTTCACCGAGTTGACTCAATCCGAGATTCGCGAGGTGCTCAGGCCCAGCGCTTGGACGAACACGCCGGACATCCTGATCGAGTACTTGCAAATCGGTGGGCGGGCGGCGTTCGCCGCGCGGCTGGTGCTGGCGGCCACGCTGAGCGCCAATTACGGAATCTATGGACCGGCCTTCGAACTGTGTGAAAGGGAGGCACTACAGCCCGGCAGCGAGGAGTACTTGAATTCGGAAAAATACGAAATGCGCACTTGGGACCTGGCGCGGCCCGGCAACCTGGCGGGCTTGATCACACGCGTGAACCGCATCCGCCGTGAGAACCCAGCCTTGCAGAGCGATGGGAGCCTGGCGTTTCATCCCACGACGAACGAACAGTTGATCTGCTACAGCAAGCGTGAAGGGGAGAACGTGATCGTGGTGGTGGTCAACCTCGATCCGCACCATGCGCACTCGGGGTGGATCGAATTGCCACCCGAGCGGCTTGGCGTCGCGACCGACAGCCGCTTCCAGGTACACGATCTGTTGGCCGACGCCCGTTACCTGTGGTACGGGCCGCGAAACTACGTCGAATTGCACCCGGACGTTTCTCCGGCGCACATTTTTTGCGTGAGGCGCTGGCTGCGTACCGAACGCGACTTCGAGTACTACCTCTGACGAGCATTTCACCGAAACAAGGATGAAACAACATGGATGACGGCCGACCCCGGACGAGCGGACCCGATGCGTCGTGGTACAAGGACGCGATCATCTACGAGCTCCCCGTGCGCGCGTTCTACGACGCCGACGGAAACGGGGTCGGCGATTTTCAGGGGTTGACCGAGAAGCTCGACTATCTGCAAGACCTGGGTGTGACCGCTCTCTGGCTGCTCCCTTTCTATCCGTCGCCCTTGCTCGACGATGGCTACGACATCGCCGACTACACCGACGTCAACCCGGTCTACGGTACGCTGCGCGATTTCAAGACGTTTCTGCGCAAGGCGCACGAGCGGGGCCTGCGCGTGATCACCGAGCTGGTGCTGAACCACACTTCCGACCAGCACCGTTGGTTCCAGCGCTCGCGGCGCGCCCGGCCCGATAGCGCGTGGCGCGATTTCTACGTTTGGAGCGACACCCCCGACCGCTACCAGGAGGCGCGCATCATCTTCAAGGACTTCGAGTCGGCGAATTGGTCCTGGGATCCGCAGGCGCGGGCCTACTATTGGCACCGTTTCTACAGCCACCAGCCCGATCTGAATTTCGATAACCCGCGCGTGCGGCGGGCCCTGTTGCAGGTCATGGACCGTTGGCTGCAAATGGGCGTCGACGGCCTGCGGCTCGACGCCGTGCCCTACCTTTTCGAACGCGAGGGCACGAACTGCGAGAACCTGCCCGAGACGCACGCGTTCCTCAAGGAGCTCAGGCGGCACATCGACGAGCGGTTCGAGAACCGCATGCTGCTGGCCGAGGCCAACCAGTGGCCGGAGGACGCGATCGCCTACTTCGGCGCCGAGAACGAGTGCCACACGGCGTTCCATTTCCCGCTCATGCCGCGGCTGTTCATGGCGACGCAGATGGAGGACCGCTTCCCGATCATCGACATCATCCAGCAGACGCCGGCCATCGGAAACAGTTGCCAATGGGTGCTGTTCTTGCGGAACCACGACGAGTTGACTTTGGAAATGGTCACCGACGAAGAGCGCGATTATATGTACCGCGCCTATGCGCGGGACCAGAGTGCCCGCATCAACCTGGGCATCCGCCGCCGGCTGGCGCCGCTGCTGGGCAACAACCGCCGCAAGATCGAGCTCATGAACGGCCTTTTGTTTTCGCTTCCCGGCACGCCGGTGCTCTATTACGGCGACGAGATTGGCATGGGCGACAACATCTTCCTTGGCGACCGCGACGGCGTGCGCACGCCGATGCAATGGAGCCCCGATCGCAACGCGGGCTTTTCGCGGGCCAACCCCCAACGGATCTACCTGCCGCCGATCGTCGATTCGGAGTACCACTACGAGAGCGTCAACGTCGAGACGCAGCGCACCAACCCCGAATCGCTCTACTGGTGGACCAAGCGCCTGATCGCGCTGCGCCAGCGCCACCCGATTTTCGGGCGCGGGAGCCTGGAGTTTCTGTTTCCCGAAAACCCGAAGATCCTGGCATTCGTGCGGGCCGACGAACATGAGCGGGTTCTGGTGGTGGCCAATCTCTCGCGCTTCGCGCAGTACGTCGAGCTGGATCTGTCGGCTTACGAAGGGTTGGTGCCGCTGGAGCTTTTCGGCCGCACCAGGTTCCCGGCCATCGATAA
Source organism: Pirellulales bacterium (assembly GCA_035534975.1). Classification (GTDB taxonomy): domain Bacteria; phylum Planctomycetota; class Planctomycetia; order Pirellulales; family JAICIG01; genus DATKSN01. The sequence goes on along the minus strand of DATLQY010000278.1, from coordinate 2,012 downwards.
AGGGCGCTACCAACTCACGTTCGGTTCCTACGCCTTTTTCTGGTTTCTCCTGCAACCAGCCGAGGTCGAACGTGTCGGCGGAACCGTGTCCGAGCTGCCGCTCGTTAGCGTCGCCGGTGACTGGACCGAAGTGCTCGAGGGCCTGGCCTGCCGGCAGTTGGAAACGGTCCTGCGAAGCTCCATCGGCGGTCGGCGCTGGTTCGGCGGAAAAGCGCGGACCATCCAGACTGTGCAAGTCGCCGATGTATTCATGTTCGACCATCTGCGCGGGCAGCCCACGACGTGCCTGCTTGTATTGCGCGTCGATTACGTCTCGGGCGAGCCGGAAAACTATCTGGTACCCGTAGGTTACTTGCCGGCCGCGGAGGCCGCTGACTTGCAGACCAGGTGTCCGCAGGCCGCCATTTGCCGCTTACAACTTGCCGGCGAGCCGGAGCCGGGGATGCTTTGCGACGCCATCTGGCTCGAAGGGTTTGGCACGAGCTTGTCGGAGGCGCTGCTGCGCCGGCGGCGGTTCAAGGGCCGCGTCGGCGAATTGTCAACCCATCCGACGTGGGCCCTCAGGCAAATTGTCGGTACCACGGCACTGCCGGCCCCGTCGACGATGAAGAGCGAACAGAGCAACAACTCGCTGACCTACGGCGACCGATTGATCGTCAAGCTCTTGCGGCGAATCGAGCCTGGTCAAAATCCGGAAGTGGAAATCGGCGGTTTCCTGACGGAAACCGCTCATTTCCAGCACGTGCCGCCGCTGGCAGGTTCCTTGCAGTACCGCGCCGACGGAGGCGAACCGTCCACGGTGGCCATCGCCAACGGTTATGTGCCAAATCAAGGCACGGCGTGGCAATACACGCTCGAGGCCCTCTCCCGCTACTTCGAACACGTCGCCGTCGAACCACCGGAGGCGCGGCCGGACCATCCGACGTTGCCGGGCCGCCCGCTCGTGGAGTTGGCCAAGGCCCCTTGTTCCCCTGAGGAGGAAAAGTACCTCGGCATTTATCGGCAGTCGGCCGAACTCTTGGGCCAACGGACCGCGGAGCTGCACCTGGCCCTTGCCCACGCGACGCGGCAGCCCGATTTCGAACCGCTCCCCTTCACGTCGTTCCACCAACGATCGCTTTACCAATCGATGCGGAAATTGGTGGCGCAAACCTTCGAGCTGCTGCGTTCGCGCCGTTCGGCGTTACCATCGTCCACGCGCGACATCGCCGACAAACTACTCGTGCGCGAAACCGAGGCGCTCCAGGCGCTGCGCGCGATCATCGATCGGAACCCGCGCACCCTGCGGCTCCGTTGCCACGGCGATTACCACCTGGGGCAGGTCCTGTACACGGGCAACGATTTCGTGATCATCGACTTCGAAGGGGAGCCGGCACGCTCGTTGACCGAACGCCGCCTGAAACGGTCGCCGATCCAGGATGTGGCGAGCATGGTTCGCTCGTTTCACTATGCCGCCTACACGGCCTACTTCAAGGAATTGGAGTCGATGACGCTGCGCGAGGGCGACGTGGACTTCGTGCGCTATGCGGTCAGGTGCTGGCATGTCTGGGCCAGCGTCGCTTTCCTGAGGAAATACCTGGCCACCGTGGGCGAGGCCCCATTCATTCCCGCTTCGCCGGAGAAACTGACGATGTTGCTGGACGTGTTCCTGCTGGAGAAGGCGATCTACGAGCTACGGTACGAACTCAACTCGCGGCCTGATTGGGTCGAAGTGCCGTTGAACGGGATCACCGAGCTGCTGGATGCCATGCGGCCCGAGCCCGTATTGGCGTTGACGTAGGACAGGGGCGGTAGTTGGATTCAATACGACCAGCCTGAGCGCTGGCCGACCGAATGGAGAAAACGGCCATGAACCTCGAATTGAGCAATGGGGGTGTCAAGACGCTGGCCCGGCCGGCCAACGACGGACTTACTTCGGCGAGCCTTTTGACCGACGACGACTTGTTCCTCTTCAACGAGGGAACGCACGCTCGGCTGTACGAAAAGCTCGGAGCGCACCCGCGGACGCTCGA
>DATLQY010000277.1:0-7044 GCA_035534975.1 Pirellulales bacterium | reverse complement strand
TGGGTGACCAATGCCACCGAAGACGGCAAGCGGCTCTCGGCCCTTTGCCTCGATCGCACCAGCGGCAAGGTGCTCCGCGACGTGCTGGTATTCGCGATCGCAAAGCCGCAATTCTGCTATCCGTTCAATAGCTACGCCTCGCCGACCCCCGTGATCGAAGAGGGGCGGATCTACGTCCACTATGGGAGCCACGGCACCGCCTGTCTCGACACGGTTACGGGCAAGTCCCTCTGGACCCGCCAGGATCTCCCCTGCGACCACCACCGCGGTGCCGGCTCTTCGCCAATCGTCCACGGCAACTTGCTGGTCCTCACATTCGACGGCTTCAACGTGCAGTACGTCGTGGCGCTCGACAAGCACACCGGCGAAACCGTTTGGAAGCGCGACCGTCAGATCGACTACGGCACGACCAACGGCGATTCGATGAAGGGCTACGGCACGCCGGCGGTGATCGAAGCCGCCGGGCGCTTGCAACTGATCAGCCCGTCGGCGGGGGCGACCATCGCCTACGACCCGCTCACCGGCGACGAGCTGTGGCGAGTGCGCAGTGGGGGAATGAACGCCGCCGCGCCTCCTTTGTTCGCCAGCGGCATGCTGTTGATCAACACGGCCGACGGTGGATTTCGGCAGTTTGCCGTGCGGCCCGACGGCAGCGGCGACGTCACCGAGACCCACGTCGAATGGAAAGAGCAGGAGGCGATCCCCTCGCGGTGCGCGCCCTTGGTGGTGGACGACCTGCTCTTCATGACCACCGAGGCGGGCGTCGTCTCGTGCCTGGAGGCCGCATCGGGCAAGCTCGTCTGGCGGCACCGCCTGGGGGGCCACTATAGCGCCTCGCCGGTCTACGCCGACGGGCTTATCTCCTTTTCAAGCGAAGACGGCGATTTTCCGGTGGTCGCCGCCGGCCGCGAATACAAGCTGCTGGCCACCAACCAGCTTGAAGCCGGCAGCATGGCCTCGCCCGCCATCGCAGGCAAGTCGATTTTCATTCGCACGAAAACGCACCTCTATCGCATTGAGGAATGAACTTGCCAGCCGCTAGCGCGGCGGTGGCTGTCGGCGGTGGGATGCCCTTTTTGCTCGGCCCGCCGAGGCGGACGTTCTCTGTTCCTTCGGCGTCGTTTTGCGTCACGGTTTGCCTTCTTCGCCGGCCGCCAAGAGCCTGGCCAAGGTCTGAGCCAGGTTTTCCAGCGCTGCTCGGTCGGGCAGCGTGATGGTCAGCCGGGGCTTGCCGCCGGCGTCGTCTTCGACGCAGGCGCCCAGCCCGGCGCGGAGGTTGGCGACGAGCGCGTCGGACGGAGCGGGCGCCTCGGTCTGCGAGACGAGTTCACCAAGGAACTTGAACGCGGCGCCCAGCAGCTCGCCGCCGGCGGCCGCGACGCGATCGCGGTGCGGCGCCGAAAACCGCTCGGCGGTCTCCGCGGTTGCCTGTTTGACCGACTCGTCGACGGGCGCCTCCGGCCGCGCGCCCAGGAGCACCTCCAGGCGACTCTTCAGCTCCTCCATGCCGCTGGCCATGTCGACCTGATCGATTTCGCTTTCGACGTCGAGCGCCGCCAGGGCCAGGTCCTTCTTGGCAGCGATCGTGCCCAACAGGTTCTCTTCGATCGTTCCTTCGGTGACCAGTACGAAGACCTGGACGCTCCGCGTCTGACCCATGCGGTGCGCGCGGGCGATACGCTGTTCGAGCACAGCCGGGTTCCAAGGCAAATCGACGTTGATCACCGTGTTGGCCGCTTGCAGGTTCAAGCCCACCGAGCCGGCGTTCGTGGTCAGGAACAGCTTGCAGTCGGCGTCGGTCTGGAACTTGTGGACCAGCTCCTGACGCTGCTTCTGCGGCACGCCGCCATCGAGACGGACGAAGCCGAGTTTGCGCTTTTCGACAAGCGGTTCGATCTCGTCGAGCATCGTGGTCCATTCCGAAAAGAGGACCACTTTGCGCCCGGCCTCCTCGAACAACCGCTCGAAAAGCTCGTCGAGGTGTTCAAGCTTGGTCGAATAGGAGGGCCGCTCCTTGTTGCACAGGTACGTGCTGTCGGCGACCATGCGGCACATCAAGAGCGCTTTCTGGAGCCGCAACAGGTCCATCTCGCTGATGAATTTCTTGTTGGTGATCGTGGCCACGACTTGCATGTGTCCCGCGTGGATCGTAAGCTGCTCGTCGGTCGGCGCGATACGCACGATCTCCACGGTCCGCGGAGGCAGGTCGAGCTTCACGCTCTCGCGCGTGCGGCGCAGCAACACGGGCTTGAGCGTTTCGCGCAGCTCGGTGAGGTTTCTGTAGCCCAGCACTTTCCCCTTTTCATCAACCATGCGGTGCTTGTTGAAGAAGCGGAAGCCCGGCCCCAGCCGCCGGTCGTCGATGAACTGCACGACCGAGTAGAGCTCGTCGAGCCGGTTTTCCAACGGCGTCCCGGTGAGCACCAGCGCAAACTGCGATTTGAGGCTCTTCACGACGCTCGTGGTCTTCGCCGCCCAGTTCTTGATCCGTTGGGCCTCATCGAGGATGATCAGGTCCCATTTCACTTGCGCGATCGCCAGGATGTCGCGCAGCACCTGCTCGTAATTGCAGATCGTGTAAAAGCACTCGTTGGAGTACTGGCCGCCGCGGTCGCGGGCCGCGCCGCCGATGAGCTGCGCGTCGCGATCGCAGAAGCGGTGGATTTCAGCGCGCCACTGCGACTTTAGCGACGCGGGGCAGATCACCAACACCTTGGCGATCTCGGCCTCGCGGGCGAGAATCTCGGCCGTTCCGACACCCTGGATCGTCTTGCCCAGCCCCATGTCGTCGGCCAGGATCGCCCGGCCGGCGCTGGCCGCGAAAGCGACGCCGTCAAGCTGGTAAGGCAACAGCGGCACTTTCAAAAGTGCCGTTCGCAGTGGGTGCGTGGCCGGGTCGCTGCGGATCGCGGCCATCTTGCCCCGCAAACGATCCTGGATGAGCCGCTGCTGGATGAACTCCTCGGCGTCGGGATAGACGATCACGTCGTGGCCGAGCTTCTCAAGTTTCGTCAGCCGCTGTACCAGGTCGTGCGGGTCTTCGATGGGGCGGTCCCGGATCGGGTTGATGATCCTGGCCACGGCGTCGTCAAGTTTTTCCGGCAGGAGCAGCCGAAGCGTCACGTCGTGGCCGTAACGCAAGTGCAGTCCCAAGTGTTTTCGGCGGTACGGCCGTTTCAATTCGGCGGGCTTGAACTTCCGCTTGATCTTGCGCAGCACGTGCAGCACGTGCTTGCAGGTGCCCAGCGTGTTGGTGCGGAAATCGGGGCAGGAACAGAAGGAATCGCCCGGCTGAAGGCCGCGCAGGGCGACCCGGTAGCTCTTGCCGCTGAGCCGGTTGGTCACGGTGTAATCTGTCCAGGGGCGACTGGCGTCGGCCGACTGGACGGTCATTTTCTCCTGTGATGCCCGCTCAGCACGCTCGGCCAAAGCGCGTGCGACCAGTTCGCTCTCGTCCAAACTCTCCATCGGAACGCGCGGCGGCGGCGGGGCAACCGCCAATCCCAAGGGGGTCTTGTCTTCGAGAATCAGCGAGAACGCCGCCCCGATGTGCTCACAGGCGCCATCGCAGCGAGTGCAGTTGAAGTTCAATCGATTGCGGGCCTCGGCCATCAGCGTGATCGTGACCACCAGTGGCTGGCCGTCGGCGTTTTCGCCCGGAAACCGCAGGCGGAAGAGGTCGTCGCCCAAATAGACGTCTTGGGCGATCTTGAAATCCCAATTCGGTGCCTTCTGGATCAGTTTCTTGCCTTCCGGCCCGAGGAGCTTGCAGGCTTCGATAAACGTAAGTCGCGAGAGCCGGTCTTTGAGCGAGAGTTGCCCGCTGGGGCGGGTCTTCATGACCTGCGTCGTCATGACGGTACACTCCGTGACGGATGGGGATCGCTTCCATGATGACGTGGGGCGGGCTTCCAAGGCGCCTTTCCAAGTAAGAGAAAAGGCGGCTTATGAACGCTCCCCGCGTCAAGGCGCCGATAGTGTAGCCGAACGGCGGGCTGTTTGAATAGTGGGACGCTGGCCACAAGAAAGCGGTGGCTGGTGGCAGGGCCTTGCCGATGCCCCGGCTCGATCACGACCGGGCATCGCTAAGGCTCTGCCCAAGCCACCGTGAATGTAGCCGAAGTCGTGAGACTTCGGATCGGAACTCTCACGAGTTCCGCTACCACCTATCGGGAGATGACCGAAAGTGCTAGTAGACCATCAACGGCGGGGGCGGCGCGGGTGCCGGCGGCGCGGGTGTCGGCGCGATGGGGTTGACGGGGAAGATCGGAACGACCGGCGTGAAGGGCGGGGGCGACGGCGGCGCCGGAGAGGTCACGGCGGCGGAGTTGTAGAACTCGGTGCTGGCCGTCAGCGCCACTTCGAGGTCCTGTGTCGTGTGCCCGGCCTGGAACTGGGCCAGCCAGAAACTCATCGCAGCCGGGTCGGCCGGGCGGTCGAGAAGGCGCTGGTAGAGTGACTGCACAACGTCCATTTCGTACTCGCCCGACGATAGGAACGAGCTCACGATCGTCGAACGCGGCACCCCTTCATTGTAGAGTTGCTGCTTCCAGAAACCGGCCTCGGGCTGCGTCGGCGAACGCCCAAGCAGATCCAGGTAGAGGTTGTCGATGAAACCCGCCTGACCGCTGCGCAGGAAGAACTCGTCGGACGAGAGAATCTGTTGGATCACGCCCGCCGAACCCAATCCCTCGTTCATTTCTTCGAGATAGAACATCACCGATGCGGTGTCGGCCGGCCGCCCCAGGTACAACTCGAAGTAGTTGTTGATCAGCCCGGTGCGGTACTCGGTCGAATTGACGAAATCGGTCGCGATCTGTTCGCGGGACATGCCGGCGTTCAACTCGTTGACCCAGAACATCACGTCGGCATTCGACGTCGCGCCCTGGGGGCGGTGGAGCAAGTCCGTGTACAGGCTTTGCACCCAACGGAAATCATGGCTTGAAATCGTCACGCTGCCATTCAAGATGCTTGCGCCGGTCGCGTTGGATATCACGTACGTGAACGAATCCTGGCCGTCGAAGCCGGCATTCGGCGTGTAGGTGAACGAACCGTCGGGATGGACGGCCAAAGCGCCGTTGGCCGTGGTGGTGACGACCGAGACCGTGTAGGGCCCGGCGCCGGCGGGGTTGCCCGCCAACAAACCCGGCGCCAGTACGTTCAACGGGATTCCCGCGCTGAAAACGTAGTCGGCGTTGCCGGCGACCGGACGCGCGGCCGGCACGGCTGTTTCCCAAAGCCAGGGACCGGGGCCGTCGACCGGGTCGCCGGCGGCGAAGAACAAAGTCTGGCCGGCGACCACCAGGTTGGCCGGGTTGTTGTTGACGACGGTGCCGCTCGCGTCGGGCACTTGCATGGTGCCGACGGCGGTGCCGTCGCTCTCCCAGAGCTTGACGCCGTGGACCCCGTCGTTGGCCGTGAAGAACAGCGTGCCATTGGCGGTGGTCAGGTTGTCGGGGAGCGAGCCCCCGGCGCCGGGGTTGATGTCGTCGACCATCGTGGTGCCGGCGGCGGTGCCGTCGCTCCGCCAGAGCTCCATGCCATGAGTGCCGTCGTTGGCGCGGAAGAACAGCAGGCCGTCGACGTTCGTCAGGTCGGCGGGCACGGCAAGCGCGCCCAGGTTGGACACCATGACCGTGCCGGCGGTGGTGCCATCGCTTTTCCAAAGCTGGACGCCGTGCGTTCCGTCGTTGGCCGTGAAGAACAGCGATCCGTTCACGTTCGTCAGGTTGGCCGGGTTCGAACTGGGCAAGCCCGGATTGATGTCGTCGACCATGTACGTGCCGGTGGGAGTGCCGTCGCTGCGCCAGAGCTCGTTTCCGTTGCCCCCATTGGTGGCGGCGAAGTAGAGCAGCCCGTTGACGTCGGTCAGGTCCGTCGGGCTCAGGCCGGTGCCCGTCGAGACCGCGACATTGAACACCAGTTGAGTGTTCGTAAGTTGACCGTTGGTGATCCAAAGCTGCACGCCGGTCGTGGTGGTGTTGGCCGTGAAGAACACGGCGCCGTTCACGTTGGTCAGGTTGCCGGGGTTGGCGGCGCCGGTGGTCGGATGGATGTTGCTCACCAGCGTGGTGCCGGCGGTGGTGCCATCGCTTTCCCAGACCTGCGCTCCGTGGACGCCGTCGTTGCCGACGAAAAACAAGGTGCCATTCACGTTCGTCAGGTCGTTGGGAGCCATCCCTCCGCCGGCGACGTTCAGATCCGTGACCATCACCGTGCCGCCGGCCGTGCCGTCGGTCTTCCAGAGTTGGTAGCCGTCGGTGCCGTCGGTCGCCGAGAAGTAGACGCTACCGCCGACCGTGACCAGGTCGGTGGGAAACGAACTGTTGGGAACCTGGCCGCCCGTCAGCGAGTTGAGGCTGGTCGTGGTGTTGATGTTTTTGACCAGACGCGTGCCGTTGGTGGTACCGTCGCTGATCCAAAGTTCCGTGGTGTTGTTCACATCGGTGGCGGCGAAAAGCAAATCTCCGTTCAAGGCGGCCATGGAGGGCGCGTTCGTACTGCCCGCGCCGGGGATGATGTCGGCGGACACCAGTGTCGCGGCTGGCGAAACCGAAAGCACCTGCCTCGCTTCCAGCCCCTCGAAGCTCGCGCCAAGGCGAAGCGGTCCTTGGCGAATGCCGCCCAGCGCCGAGCGGTGGCGGTTCGAACGGCGAGACGGGGGCTTGCGGAAAATACGGAACAGGCGGGTAAAAAGCATGGCGGGGTTCCTATAGCGGGCGGTCAAAAACCTACCACCTTGGCTACCTATCGTCCGCGGAAAGAACGGAACATCAGTCTTTCACGGCAAGGCTTGCGCCGTGGACAGGACCCGAGCAATCGGTGCAAAGTGAACGTCAAGGCCGCGAATTTGGGATGAGTTTGCGGGCTTAGCGCAAGTCTACCTCATGCCGCTAAGAATGAGACATTCACGGTAGCTGGGGCAGATCCCGTGGGGCAGGTTTCCAACCTGCCATAGCTATAGCTAAGGTGTATGGCAGGTTGGAAACTTGCCCCACGAGGCGGCCGCGGACGGCCTTTCAGCGGATATGAACTTTGATCGTC
>DATLQY010000276.1:0-5812 GCA_035534975.1 Pirellulales bacterium | reverse complement strand
GGGCACCAGAGGAGAGGCCACCGGTACTCCGTGTTGCGCAACAGAGGACTCTCCATTTGAATCAGTGCCGTCAAACGAGTTTCACAAATTTGGTTGCGGCCGAAGGCCGCGCTGGGTCAATCCGTGGCTGAAGTTCCTCGTTCGTCTTCCATGCGGACAGTTGCGGACAGTTGGGGGGAGGCAACTGTCCGCAGTCTGATCCGACGCAAGTCGATGTGGCAGCATCGTTTGTGACGGAAGCACATCGGATGCGGACAGTTGTGTCCCCCCTACTTTCCAAAACGTCGAACCTCGTCGCGAGGGGGTTGCCAGCGCTGGCTGGCGTCGAGGAAGCTGCGGTGACCAGAAGGGGTTGGCGGGGCCAATGCGACAAAAAACCGCGGAAATCGTCATAGAAAACAAAAAAACGGCTCAGACTCCGGCGGCGGAGATGCCGCGCCGCCGGCTTACATCTGAATCCCAGCGGTAGCTGTGGTAGCCGGGTGAAAACTCGACACACGACCCGCCAGCGGCTACGTTGATATCGAGTTAGTATCTTGTCCCCTTTGAGCAAGCGGCAATCGGCACACTGAAGAAATCGCCCACCGATGAGCACCTCGATGCCAAAATGTCGGACAATCACGGTTCTTGCGTTTCGCGGCGACCGCACTGGCGCTTTTGCGGCGAACTTTCTGAATGAGCTGGACGACGAAAAGCGGGGCCTCGGCCCCGGTCCCACCAATCAGGATTGCCTGCGTTTCGCCGGCCACTCGGGCATTTCGACAGACGGAGCGGCGACGATCTACGGATTCAACCCCGATGGGACCGGGAATGCCGTCTGGCAATTGATGGATGGTTTGAAGAATGGCAATGCTTTCCCGGGCATCGTCCGCGACGACACCGCCGTATTTTCCGCGGCACCAGGGTACGGGTTACGGGTCTGGTCGTTTGAAGTCATTCTGCCTGATTCGCCATATCAAAAGTTCAAACAGAACCTTGACTTGCAACGAAAAAAGAGTCAGTATTCATATGGGTTCCCAAATGGGGACGGGGATTGCAACTGCACAACCTGGTTGGAACGCCTGGGGCTGCCGTTGCTCACCGGGCGCATGAATGAGTTCGTCGCCCTGCCTGGGATTTCCGCCTACCCGAGCCGACGTTTTGGCCTGTGCGTATGACGTTCATAACGATGCATTCCCCTTCACCGAACATTTTGCAGGACGAAGAGCATCTTGGCGAACTGGCCATGAAGTTTCGCGGCACGCGGCGTGACGCGGAGCGTCGTGACATTGCCAGTGACTATTCCAATACGGTCGACCGGCTGATCCAGAGCGGCGGTTGGCGCGAAGTGCCCGCTCCCGAAGACCAACTCCCCGATGCCTCAATGCCCAAAGCGTTCTTTGAATACTGGTCGCGGCAGCAGGGAACCCCGTAGCCAGGGGGACGACTGTCCTGGGCGACGGCAGCATTGCGTGGCATAGGCCGCACACTACCACTGATCATCGCCTGCCGCATAGCAGGCGGTCCCGCCTTGATCCTTGCCTACCTCCCCCATGAACACATCGAACGGCTTACCGAAGACTTCCCCCATCCCCTTGTTCCTTTTCATACTTTTCATCTCGCCATCGGGCGCGACGGCCGACACAACGTCCAAGGGTCAACGCCAAGAGCCGTCCGCAGCCTACAAGGCGCTCACGGTGCCCGCCGATTTGGAGCTGGAGCAGGTGCTTGCCGAGCCGTTGGTACGCCAGCCGATCTTCGCCAGTTTCGACGAGCGAGGGCGGTTGTGGGTGGTCGAGTACATCCAGTACCCGTTCCCCGCCGGGCTGAAGATCCTAAGCGAAGACAAGTTCCTGCGGGCAACCTACGACAAGGTCCCGCCGCCTCCGCCAAACCATTTTCCGGGACTCGACAGGATTTCGATCCACGAGGACACGGACGGCGACGGCACGTTCGACGGCCACAAGACGTTCATCGAGGGACTGAACATCGTGACCAGCTTCGCCCGCGGGCAGGCTGGCGTATGGGTGCTCAACCCGCCCTACCTGCTGTTCTATCCTGACCGCGACGGCGACGATGTGCCCGACGGCGACCCGGAGGTCCATCTGCAAGGGTTCGGCCTGGAAGACACCCACTCGTGCGCGAACAATTTGCAATGGGGACCGGATGGCTGGCTTTATGCCGCTCAGGGAAGCACGGTCAGCGGCGACGTCGTGCGGCCGGGACTGGATAAGAAGCCGGTTCATTCGATGGGCCAGCTCATCTGGCGCTACCATCCCCCGACCGGTCGCTATGAAATCTTTGCTGAAGGGGGGGGCAATGCCTTTGGTCTGGAGATCGATTCGCAGGGACGTGTCTTCTCGGGACACACTGGCGGCGACACACGCGGTTTCCATTACGTGCAGGGGGGCTATTTTCAAAAGGGCTTCAGCAAGCACGGCCCGCTGTCGAACCCCTTCACGTTCGGCTATTTCCCAGCGATGAAACATCCCAACGTCCCGCGCTTCACGCACGCTTTCGTCATCTACGAAGGCGGCGCGCTGCCCGACAGTTACGCCGGCGGCCTGTTCGCCGTGGCGCCTCTGCAGAGTCAAGTGACACTGAGCAGAGTCGATCGCGACGGCTCGTCGTTCCAGACCCACGACGTGGGGCACGCGATGACCAGCAGCGACGATTGGTTCCGCCCGGTGAACATTACCGTCGGGCCCGACGGGGCGATCTATGTCTGCGACATGTACGAAGGCCAGATCGCCCACCTGCGCCATCACGAAGGGCAGGTCGACAAATCGAGCGGGCGCATTTACCGTCTCAAGGCCAAGGGCGCGCCGCCGATCAAGCCCTTCGACCTGGGGAAACGTACCAGCGCCGAGTTGGTCTCGGTCTTGGCTTACGAGAACAAATGGTTCCGCCGCCAGGCGCTCAGGATACTGGCCGACCGCAATGACCCTTCCGTCGTTCCCCTGTTGCTCGAACGGCTCCAGGTGGAGGCGGGCCACTTGGCGCTGGAATCGCTCTGGGCGCTGAATCTATGCGGCGGCTTCGACGAAGCAACGGCCGCGAAGGGCCTTACGCATGCCAACCCTTCGGTGAGGGCTTGGAGCGTGCGCTTGCTGGGCGACGCCGGCAGCGCGTCGCCCGAGCTCGCCGCGAAACTGGCCGAGCTGGCGTCGACTGAGCCGGTGGTCGACGTCCGCAGTCAACTGGCCTCGACAGCCAAACGGCTGCCTGCCGACCAGGGTCTGCCGATCGTGCGGCAACTTCTCGGCCGCGACGAGGACACGGACGATATCCATTTGCCGCTCTTGCTCTGGTGGGCCATCGAGGTCAAAGCTGAAACCGACCGTGAAGCCGTGCTGGCCCTGTTCGGAGATTCTCCCCTCTGGCGCGGCAAGATCGTCGCCACCCATATACTGCACCGTCTGATGCGGCGCTACGCGGCCGCCGGCAGCCGCAAAGACCTGCTCTCTTGCGCCCAATTGCTTGCCCTCTCGCCCGACAACGTGTACAGCAAGCTCTTGATGCGCGGCTTCGAGGAAGCGTACCAGGGACGTCCGCTCACCGGGCTGCCGACGGAGCTGGTCGAAGCCATGAGCAAAATCGGCGGACAGTCGATCGCGCTCGGGCTGCGGCAAGGGAAGGAAGAGGCGGTCGTCAAGGCGTTGGCCACCGTGGCCGACGACAAGGCCGACAACAACGAACGCTTGCAATACGTGCAGATCTTCGGCGAAGTCCGCCAGCCCAAGTGTGTGCAGGTGCTGCTCGACCTGGTCGCCAAGACGACCGACGAGGGGCTGCGGATGGCCGCCCTGACCAGTCTGCAACGCTACGAAGACCCGGGCATCCCAACGGTCGTGATCGATCTCTACGGCAAGATGTCGGACGACGGACGTAGCGGCGCCCAGTCGCTATTGGCCAGCCGCAAGGCGTGGGCCTTGAAACTGCTCGAAGCGGTCGAGGCCGGCGCGATCGACCGTCGCTCGCTACCACTGGACGTGGTCCGTCAACTCACCGTTCACCGAAATGAGCGGATCGCGGAATTGGTGGCCAAACACTGGGGGGCCGTCGCCGGGGCCACGACCGAAGACATGCAGCGGCAGATTGCCCGACTGGCCGAGGTGGTCCGTTCCGGCTCGGGCAGCCCCTACGATGGTAAGAAGCTGTTCACGACAACTTGCGCCAAGTGCCACCGGCTCTTTGGCCAAGGTGGGCAAATCGGTCCGGACCTGACGACCTTCAAGCGTGACGACGTGGCGAACATGCTGGTCAACATCGTCAACCCCAGCGTCGAGGTCCGCGAGGGTTTCGAGACCTACCAGGCGCAAACCGACGACGGCCGCGTGGTCGTCGGATTCCTGGTCGATCGCGACAACCAGGTCGTCGTGCTCCGCGGCGCTGACGGCCAGAACGTCACTTTGCCCCACGAACAGATCGAAGAATTGGCCCCGCAGCGCAAATCGCTGATGCCCGAGGGGCAGCTTGGCGAATTAAGCGACCAACAGGTTCGCGACCTTTTCGCCTATTTGCGGAGCACGCAGCCGTTGAACGATTGAGGTTGGTCATTGGTCATTGGTCATTGGTTCAGGGTTCGGCGTTCAGGGTTCAGAGAGAGTCATTGCACCGTCGCGTTCAAGTTGTTGGTTCCGACTTCCGACCTCCGACTTCATCCTTCATTAGCCTGATATGCCGAAGCGAGGTTGGAAGCAGTTGCTATCGGACGCGCCCTGGTACGTGGGGGAGGGAAAATACCCGATCGCGGCCTACTCGGAGTTCATGCCGCCGCCGCGCCTGGGGCGTAAGCCGTGCGGGCGGATCGATTCGCTCCTGTTCAGTGAAGACGAACCTTGGGGCTGGCACGTCACCGAGTACGAGGAGGCCTTCGAGCTTCAGCCGGGTCTAAGGCACCTGGCCGCGAAGCTCGTTTCGGCCTTGCACCACCTGGGGCACGGCGAGCCGGCCCACGGTATTTCGAGAAACAAGCTTGCCGACAACCCCTACTGGCCCAAAGAGTTACAAGAGTCCGGCGCCCGCGGCCAAGAACGCTACGTGGTGCTTTTGCCGCTGGCGCTTTCACGCACGCAGGACGACAAGGGGCGAGTGTTCATAGAGAACTACGACATCAACCGCAAAGGCTACCACGACACGCACGACACGCTCGAGAACATCGACCTCGACTATGGGGCGGCGGTGGCCGCCATCGCCATCGAGTCGGTCGCCCGAGCGGCCACCGAGGAGCCGCCGTGGGGTGACAGTTCATGAGATAACCTGCCCGAGACACCCAGATTCAAGCGTGGCGGAAAGCGCGAGGCGAGTTCAACGACTTGGCTCGATGACCCGCATCTCGCGCCAGCGCCCTTGCATGAAACGGAGCAGGAACACGACGCCCAAGACGCTGATCCAACCGGTGACGACGAACCACGCGCCGTGCAGGCCGAGGTGCAGCCATTCCTGGCTGACCCAAATGAAGCCCGCCGCGCCCAACGCCGCCGAGACGGTTGTGAGCATGGCAAAGCGTGTGTCGCCCGCCCCCTTGATCGCGCCGGCGAAGATCACGTTCATGGCGTCGAACAGCGAGTAAAAGGCCACGAAGCGCAATAGGACGGCGGCCAGCTCGCGCGGCAAAGCCTCCGCCGTCGTGTCGTCGGCGTCGCCGTAGGCCCACAACAGCGCGTCGGGAAACAACACGTAGATCGCCGCCAAGGGCAAAAGCACGACGACCGCCAGCCAGAGCGCGGTCCAGGTGGAGCGGGCGGCCAGGTCGGGCCGATTTTCGCCCAGGTGCCGGCCCACCAGCGTGCTGGTCGCCACGCCGATTCCCAGTACGGGCATGAACACC
>DATLQY010000275.1:0-4694 GCA_035534975.1 Pirellulales bacterium | reverse complement strand
CGCATCCGCCGGCGGCGAGCGACTCTTCATCACGATCGAGAACGTCCAGGCCGACGAGGGCGAACTGCTCTGGTTCGATCCGATCGCCGACAGGGTGACGCGGCGAATGAAGGTCGGTCCCCGGCCGAACCAGCTCGCCTGCACGCCCGACGGCAAGCTCGCGTACGTTCCGTGCGACGACGCCTCCTGGTGGGTCATCGACACGATCAAGGGCGAAGTCATCACCAGGATCGCCACGGGCGGCCGGCCGCACAACACGCTCTCGTCGCCCGATGGCAAGCGGATGTACCTCGGGCCGAAGGGTTCGTACCACGTGCTCATTGCCGATGCGCGGTCGCACAAGCTGCTGGGCGAAATCCCGCTTTCCGACGCGCCCCGACCGATTGCCGTCTCGAAGGACGAAACGCGGCTCTATGCCAACGTCGACACGCTGATAGGATTCGAAGTGGCGGATATTCCCAGCCGCAAGGTGGTCCACCGTGTGGAGGCGGAGGTGCCCGCGGAGCTGTTGCACACCACGAGCCGGAGCCACGGCATCGGCCTGACTCCGGACGAGAAGGAGCTGTGGATGTGTGACGTTTTTCACGATCGGACATACGTCTTCGACCTCTCCGTCGAGCCGCCGAAGCAAGTCGCGACGATTGAGATGAAGGGGGGCGGCTATTGGATGTGCTTCTCGCCGGACGGTAAGTCCTGCTACATCAGTGAGCGGATCGGAAATACGGTGGCGGTGATTGACACCGCAAGGCGGCGAGCTGTCGCGCGGATTGCCGTGGGAAGTGTCCCTAAGCGAGTGCTGGTGGTCACGCCGCCCGAGCCAGCCGCCCTCTCAGGCCGGTAGCCATTGCGCACGATCACAGGTTTCTCGCCCGATCGCCGTGCCACTTGGCGACGCGTCGCTTACCCCGCCGCCCAACCGCCCCGCACCGCTTACCTTGGCGCCACCACCGTCATGTTCAGGGCCGCTCTTTACGCGGAGACTCGAAAAGAATCCATCGTCCTCCGCGCACGTCCCGATTCAACATGTAGAGTTCACTTTGTGGCCAACGTGCCGCGGCAAAGCTGTGAAGATGCGGCGTCTGTCAGGGATGAATCCAGATAGTCCGTTCATTCCAATGAGGAGGGAATGTCCATGAAAAGCTTGGGGATTGCGTTGGTGGTGGGGTTGGGGTTGGTCGCCTGGGCCTCCAACGTTCAAGCCGGACAAAGGCACTGCGACCATTGCGGCTGCCGCCAGAATTGCAAGAAGTATTGCCGCCTCGTCTGCGGCACGAAAACGGAAACGAAGGTCGAGTACTCCTGCGTAAGCGAGGATTACTGCGTGCCCGGTCCCAGCCAGAAGTGCGGAGTCAAGTGCGAATACGATTGCCAAGGACACAAGCACCGTCGCACGATTTGGAAGCCGACCTGCGCCAAAGTGCGCACGCGGACGAACCTGGTAAAGAAGGAAGTCAAAAAGGAAGTGCCCGACTACAAGTGGGTCGTCGAGGAAATCTGCCCCGGCTGCGGACGTTGCGTTTCCAGCACTGAACGTGCCGGCGCCGCTTCGCCTGCGAGCCTCGGCGATCACGCGGAAGTGACCGAATTGGCGATCGCCGCAAACCTCCTGAGATCCCGCTGATCAAACGGGGCGGTGTCAGCGGAGTCGCGGACTCGACGGTTTGCCGTTGTCGTCACTCATGCTACACTGGTCTGACCGGGGCACGCCGGCACGGCACTGAAAGACGAGGAGTCGCTCCCATGAAGACCCAAGGAACCAAGAGCGTGGGAAGATTTTCCGTTGAATTCGAGGTGGCCAATTACGTCGACGTCGTGGAAGCGCAGCGAGGTTGGTTGGAGGCCAGCAAGGTGCGCCGGTTGACCATCAGCGGCATCGTCGACTCTGGAGCGACACGCCTCGTATTGCCGGAAAAAGTCGTCAAGCAACTGGGCTTGCCCGCGAAGGGCAAGGTGAAGGTGACCTATGCCAACAAGGAATCGGCGACTCGCGAGGCCGTGAGTGACGTCCATGTGCAGCTTCTTGGGCGCGACGGCGTTTTCACGGCCATCGTCGAGCCCAAGCGCCGCACCGCCCTGATCGGGGCCATCGTCATGGAAGATCTTGATTTTCTCGTCGATTGCACGTTGCAGCGGCTCGTGCCCCGGGATCCGCGCTTCGTCGTCAGCGAGATTGAATGAGCATTGGACGGCGACGCACGTGAATTCCGTCGTCAATTGCCGCCGTCCAGATTACCGGTTTCCGATGTGTCATAGCCCGGCAGAACGCCGAGCAGGCCCCGGTACTCCGGCGACCGCACGACCCCAAGAAACGCCTGAATACGCCGCTCGTGCAAAATCGCGGTCGGGAAGCAGACGTCGTAAGCTTCCTCCTGGACCGGCAGAAAATCGAGTCCGGCTTCCTCGCTGGCGAGCCGCAGGCACACTCCGGCGTCGGCCCAGCCCGCTTGCACCGCTTCGGCGACACCCCGATGATGACGGGCGATACGACGAGGGCTACGACGACTTTCGAACAGCCTGTCGAAGCATTGCCGGGCGCCGGAACCGGGTTCCCGCCCGATCCAGGTCAGCTTCGACCGTAATGCCGCTCGAATCGAACGTAGTTTGAGTGTTGGCGTCACCGCGATCCCTTCCTGCCAGCGAGCCATTCGCAGCAGTTGGTAGCCGTCGCCCAACTGGTCGCGAACCGTTTCGGCGTTGCGCCCCGGTTCGTCGCTGGTGGAGAAATGCAGCCCCGCCATGTGGACCAGCCCGCGCTTGAGTAGATCGAGGGCCTGGCGGCCCGACCTGTGCAGCACCAGCAGGCGTAGCCCGCCGGCGCGGCCGAACAAACTGGCCAGCACTCCCGCCGCGGGATCGCAACAAGCGATGACGAGCGTCTCGCCGGCCATCGTGGGACCTTCCGGCGGAGTGCCGCCGGCACCGGCGACACCGTCGGGCAAGAGTGCGCTCATCGGCGTGACCTCGGCGGGATAGAGCACGCTGCGTCCGGCGACTTCGGCGTGCCAGTAAGGGCTCTTCGGGTGCGCGGGCTCCTTGGCCCAGACCGCCGATTTCGCCGGCGTTGGCGGACGTCCGAAGACGGCCTCGACGCTGGTTTCCAGCGCCTCGGCAAGGGCCAGCGCGATGGCCACCGAAGGGACGAGTTGGTTTCCCTCGATCGCCGTCACCGCCGTGCGGGAAATTCCCGCCCGCTCGGCCAGTTGCGCCTGGGTCCAGCCGCGCTGGTTCCGCAAAATCCTGAGACCATTGACGATCAATCTCGCGCTTGACATAATGCTGCCATTCTATGCCATGATCATGACATACACAACCATCGACTTCACACGGAGCGGTACATGCCTTGCCACGACGGACGACGCGGGTTCACCTTGATCGAGCTCCTGGTCGTGATCGCCATCATAGGCATCCTGGTTGCCTTGTTGTTGCCCGCGGTGCAATCGGCGCGCGAATCGGCCCGCCGCACCGAGTGTACGAACCACCTCAAGCAGATCGGGATCGCGATGCACAATTATCACGATTCCTTCAAGTCGTTTCCGCCCGGCCGGCTGGCCAACACGACGATCGCCAACCAGGGCCGTTGCTTTTCGGCGTACGCCCACCTGCTGCCCTATATGGAGGCCCTTCCCGTGCAACAATTGATCAATTTCAACGCCAACCCCGAAGCGGCCGACCCAATGTTCGGCGACGTCAACGCCCCGGCGCGGGCGACGTACATGGCCAACTTGCTCTGTCCCAGCGATTCGCACCACATCATGCAGTCCAGTGGCGAGTTCCCCGGCGAGGTGCATAACTATCCGATGAACACGGGCACGACGTTTCCGGTTTCGCCGCTCAATCCATGGGGTGTACGCGTGACGGGCGTGTTCTTCGAAAACTCCCACGTGCGGCTGGCCGATGTTCGCGACGGCAGCAGCCAGACGGTCTGCAACAGTGAGAACACGTTGTCGATTGCGGGCATGGGCGACGACGGGCAAACCCCCCCGCATTGGACCGGAGGGCCGACGCAAGGCTTCGTGCTCACCAACGGCAACAACAACGCCACGAACGGTCCCCCGCTCTTGAACTATCCGGGCGATTGCCAGCCAGGAAACCTCATCATGCAGACCCGCGGCAGCTTGTGGATTTTTGGCGCGCCGGGCCACTCGATGTACAATCACATCCGCGCGCCCAACGATCTGGGCATCGACTGCCGCGGCGGGCTGCCGCAGAGCAATCACACGCCGGCCAATTGGAGCGTCTTGACGCACAACATCGCCGCCCACAGCTTCCACCCCGGCGGCGTCAATGCGCTTTTTTGCGACGGTCACGTGAATTTCATCTTCGATCAGATCAATCTGCTTACCTGGTGGCACTTGGGCAGCCGCGACCTGAACGACGTCGTCACTGGCGATTATTGATGTCGGTTGGGCTTTCCCGCCTGAGTTGGCCGTCGGAGCGCCAATGGCGCTCAGGGGTTCGGTTGCCAAACGAGGATTTCGCCCTTGCCCGGCACTGAAGTGTCGCCCGAGTAACGCTGGAACGCGCCTTCCGCGATTTTGTGGGGAATCGAAATCCCCAGCGCCCCCAAGTGCCGGGCATAGAGGTTCAAGTACGTGGGATTGCAGCTACAGGCATAGGCGAACGTCGGCAGCAGCGCCGGCGGCTTAAGGCAGACGATTGTGCCGCGCGACATCCAGGCGCCGGTGCGAATTTCG
>DATLQY010000274.1:0-3194 GCA_035534975.1 Pirellulales bacterium | reverse complement strand
TACTTCGTTGAACGCCACAGGACGTTCCATTTGAGCACGATTATCGAATCTCCGCCCGCGTTCCCGCCCGCGGTAGCCCAACTCAGTGCCAGAAATGACCCACGAATTCGCCAGACGAACCAAAAAAGCTTTACTCGCTCTTTGCCCGCGAGCGCGATGGCTACGTCGCGCATACCGAGGGCCAGACCGTCGACATTGGCCAGGTCGTCGTCAAACAATCGTGGCTCCCCGAGGAGATTACTGATCCGAAAGAAAGGCCCCGCAAGCCGCTCGACGGTGACGATGTCGTCGTTTCCCCCGCTGCTTCCCGGGTTGCTGGGCGGAAATCGGGCAATCAAAACATCGCAGATCATTTTTATCCCTACGTTTGGAAGGGCGACAAGGTGTTCAAGGCGAAGAAACAGGCAGAGCTGTTCGTCATGCTCAAGCTCGACCCCGAGACGCCAAACACCGACGAAGGATGGGTCTACGCCACCGTCACACCAGACGGCAAGAAAGTCACGTCGGCGGGCATGCTCGAATCGTGCATCAAGTGCCATCGGGACGCCACGAGCGACAGGTTGTTTGGCGTGTCGAAGTGAGTGTCGCGCCGCCGATGTCGGGCGTGGGCTTTCGTCATTCTCAGGGGCACCAAATCCCCGCGTTCTTTTCGAATACGTCGTGCATTTCGCCACTCGGTTCGCCCATCTACAATTGCCGGAATGCTCTCCCCCCACGCCTATTTACTGGTCCTAGCGATTGCCCTCGACGCCGCCCCGGCCTTTGCGCGCCACGAGCCGGCGATCGAACAGGTGATGGTCTACCACGAGCCGGGGCGCTTCGGCGGCTGGCCGGCGAATCACGGCATCTGGTCTTGGCGCAGCCCGCCGCAAGAAACACCCCGCGACGAAATCCTGGTGGGCTTCAGCGCCGGCCACCACAAGGACCTCGGGCCCACGCGGCACAACATCGACCACGACAAGCCAGAGGAACACCTGCTGGCCCGCAGCCTCGACGGCGGCCGGACCTGGGCCATCGAGAACCCGGCCAGGCAAGGCGTGCTGATCGGCACGGCCGGGATGCGGCACGGGACCGTTCCGACGGAATACACCGAGGCCGAGCCGGTCGACTGCCCGGGCGGCATTGATTTTACGCACGCCGGCTTTGCCATGACCTGCCGGATGGCCGGCACCGACTTTGGCGTTTCGCGGTTCTATTACTCCTACGACCGCGGCCACAACTGGAAGGGGCCGTTTCAATTGCCCCTCTTCGGACAGCCGGGCATTGCCGCGCGCACCGATTACGTCGTCAACGGGCCACACGAGTGCATGCTCTTCCTGACCGCCTCGAAGAGCAACCGGCGCGAGGGGCGACCCATTTGCGTCCGCACGACGGATGGCGGAAAAACATGGGACTTCGTCTCGTACATCGGGCCTGAACCGGCCGGCTACGCGATCATGCCCTCGACCGTCAGACTCTCGCCAGGCCGCCTGCTGACGACCGTCCGCCGCGCGGAAGACCAGCCCAAGCGGAGCTGGATCGATGCCTGGACCTCGGCCGACGAGGGCCGGTCATGGTCGTCGCTGAAAGAGCCCGTTCCCGATACCGGCGAAGGCAACCCGCCGCACCTGATTCGGCTGGGCGACGGGCGACTCTGCCTGACGTACGGCGTCCGTGCCAAGCCGTTTGGCATTTTTGCCCGTCTCAGCGGCGATGCGGGCCAGACCTGGAGCGAGCCGATCACGCTGCGCGGCGACGGCGGTGGCCGCGACATCGGCTACCCGCGCAGCGTGCAACGCAGCGACGGAAAAGTGGTGACCGTGTACTATTTCTGGGACGAAGCCACGGGACCAGAACGCTACATCGCGGCGAGCATTTGGGATCCCGATGCATTTTAACTTGGAGGCGCTTCGGCAATTCCACTTCGAACCTCCGTCGGCGCCAACTTGGTGTACTCGCCGAGAACCATCACGTATTCGGTAAAACCGCTGCCTCGGGGGTGCCGCATACTTTTGGCCCGGACTTCCCTCTTGCGGGCCGAAATGTCCGCGTTAGGCTAACACGAGGAATCTTGGCCACGAACGAACCGCAAAGGAGTACCAGACGATGCACCCCGATCTGTTGAGCTTCCTCGCGAAGTCCGATTTCACTCGCCGAAAGTTCGTCGTCACGACGCTGGCCAGCGGTTTCGCCCTTGCCGTGTCGCCCGTATCCGCGGAGACGATTACCACCGACACCGACGGCCTGGAAGCGGGCGAGGTGAAGATCAAGGTGGCCGACGGCGAGATGCCCGCCTACCGCGCGGTGCCCAAGCGGGGCGGCCCATTCCCCGTCGTGCTGGTCGTGCAGGAGATTTTTGGTGTCCATGAGCACATCAAGGACATTTGCCGACGGTTGGCCAAGCTGGGGTACCTTGCCGTCGCGCCCGAGTTGTATGCCCGCCAGGGAGACGTCTCGAAGATCGAAGACTTTCGCGAAATCATTTCCAAAGTGGTCTCGAAGGTGCCCGACGCTCAGGTCATGTCAGACCTCGACGCGACCGCCGAGTGGGCGACCACGACCGAAAAGGGGGACGCCGAAAAACTCGCCATCACCGGCTTTTGCTGGGGAGGGCGCATCGTGTGGTTGTACGCCGCGCACAGCCCGCGAGTCAAGGCCGGCGCGGCATGGTACGGTCGGCTTGTCGGCGACAAGGACGAATTACACCCCAAGCACCCCGTCGACCTGGCCGACGCGCTCAAGGCGCCCGTGCTCGGGCTGTACGGCGGCGCCGATACGGGCATCCCATTGGAGAGCGTCGAGAAGATGCGAGGCGCCTTGGAGGCTGCCAAGCAGAAGTCGGAGATCGTCGTCTTCCCCGACACGCCCCACGGTTTCTACGCCGACTACCGTCCCACGTACCGCAAAGATCAGGCGGACGACGGCTGGAAGCGGATGCTCGCCTGGTTCAAGCAGAACGGCGTGGCTTAAACATCCTCCCAAGCTTGTCCCACCCAACCTGTTCGGCCCTTCCATAACTCGTAGGGTGGGACAAGATCGCGGAGCGATCGACGGCCCACCATTCGTTTTCGTACGCGACGATCGATGGCCGACGACGCCGTTGGTGGGCCGGCGCTCGCCTATGGCGAGCTTGTCCCACCCTTTTCTAGGTTGGTCAAGGGGGTTATTTGAGCGATTGACGGTCCTCGATATCCGTGCCACGATCGGTCGTTTTT
>DATLQY010000273.1:0-7750 GCA_035534975.1 Pirellulales bacterium | reverse complement strand
TGTTCGTAGTAGGTGGCCATCGCGGCCCCGCGGCCGGAGCGGGCCGACGCCTGCTGGCCCTCGAAGGCCTCGAGCAACTTGCGGCGGCGGCCAAGCCGGGCGTGGTCGGCGCCGTCGAGCGATTGCAGGTCCTTGATCTCGAAATCGGGCTGCCCGGGGTCCGATTCGATCACGAACGGAGCGTAGCGTGAGCCGTAGAAACCCGGCCCGCCGGCCCACATCGGGTGCGGCAGGTTCACGTACGGCGGCAGCGAATTGCGCGGGCCAAGCTCGCGCGACACGATCGAGCCGATCGACGGATAGAGCACGTTGTTGGGCACGCGCGACTCGCCGTCGGCAAAGTCGGCCCGGCGCCCCGTCATCACGTAGTGGTAGCCCGTGTTGTGACCGTTGTCGGTGTGGCTGTGGCTGCGGAGGATCGTGAATTTGTGCGTCAATTGAGAACAGCGCGGCAAATGTTCGCCGACGAACGTGCCCGGCACGCTGCTGGCGATTGGCTTGAAGGGCCCGCGGATTTCGACCGGGGCCTCGGGCTTCATGTCCCACATGTCGATCGTGCTGGGACCGCCTTCCAAAAAGAGGAAGATGCATGCCTTCGCTTTGGCGGGCACGTCCGAGGCGGCCTGGGCCTGAAGCTCCAACAACCTGGGAAGGCTCAGCCCTGACAGGAAGCCCGATCCGCCGATCTTGAGCATCCGCCGGCGCGTGACTTGTCGGGAAAATGGGTGCATGGCGACCTCAATGGTTGTAAAGGAATTCCTTGCTGTTGACGAGTGTCCAGAGCACGTCTTCGAGCGCCGTGAGGCAATCGCCGTCCGCACCGGCAAATGCTTGGAGCAGCACGGCCCGTTCGGCATCGCTGGGAAAGCGCGCCAGGGCCGAAAGACAAAGTTCGTCGATGGTTTCCTTTGGCCCAAGCGACGCAAGCGCCAGTTGCCGCAGGCGCCCCTGGCGGTCGTGCAGCTTGGCCGTAATCTCAGGAGAGTTCATCAAGTGCAGGGCCTGGGTGACGCTTGGCTCGTTGCTCCGTTCGCACTCGCAGACGCTGGCCCGCACCGGACGTCCAAAAATGCGGAAGAAGTACGAAGGCATGCGGTTGTCCCAAATCTGGATCGCGCGGTAGCCTTCGGGCCAGCCGTTGAACTTTTCGGGCACGCCGGTCACTCGGCAGATGGCGTCCAAGAGCACTTCGGCCGGCAGGGCTTTGTGCGCCGCGTGCGAGAAGTTTTGCTCGTCGCCGGCGTTCGATTCATTCGCGCGCGAGCTGAGCTGGTACGCCCGCGAGTTCAGGAGCGTGCGCGTGAATGCCTTGAGGTCGAACTTCACGTCGCGCATGTGGCTTGCGAGCACGGCCAGGAGCGGCTCGTTCGTTGCGGGGTTGGTGGCCCGCAGGTCGTCGATTGGCTCGACCAGTCCGCGCCCGAGGTAGTGGGCCCAAAGGCGGTTGCTGATGGCCGTGGCCAAAAATGGGTTGTCCGGCGCGGTCATCCATTCGGCCAGATTCAAGCGGCGGTCGCCGCCGGGGGCGAACCTGGCCGGCGGCGCGCCCAGCGCCCTGGCGGGCACGAGTTGGCCGGTGCGGGGGTGCGCCAAATCGGCGCCTCCGCGGGAGACGATCGCCATCCTTCCGGTCGGAAGGTTCTTACGGACGACGCCGGTGAAAAAACCCGCCAGGGCGAAATAGTCGTCCTGGCCCCATTTCTCCGCCGGATGATGGTGGCACTGGGCACACTCGATGCGCACGCCCAGGAACAACTGGCTGATCGAGCGCGCCAGCGCTTCGGGCGTGTCGAGCACACGATAGAAGCCCGCCGGGCCTTCCGCCGCGGTGTTTCCCTGCACGGTGACGATGTCGCGCACGAACTGATCGTATGGGCGGTTCTCGGCGAATTGCCGGCGCAGCCACCGGCTGGTGGCGACGGCCACCGGTGGAGTCACCCGATCGCGGTCGACTCGCAACAGGTCCGACCAGCGCATGGCCCAGTAGTCGGCGTATTCCTCGCGCGAAAGCACGCGGTCGACCAGCGTGGCTCGTTTGTCGGTAGTGGCATCGGCCAGGAACGCCCGCACTTCATCCGCGGTCGGGAGTGTCCCGATCACGTCGAGATAGACGCGCCGCATGAACGTGGCGTCGTCGGCCGGCTCGCTGGGCATGATGCCTAATCGCTGGAGCTTGTCCCAAGCCAGTTTGTCGACGAAGTTCGCTTCGGGCGGCCGTGCGACCGAAACTCCTGGCCGTGGGATGGTGATCCGTGACACGGCGACGTGTTCCTGGAAACGCACCAAAATCGCCGCCTCGCCAGCCAGCTCGCCGGCGGCCACCAACCCACGTCGGTCGACGTCGGCGATCGTGGCGGCGTTCGACTCGTAGCCCGCCTCGATCGTCACGCAGCGCCGCGCGCCGGCGGCGTCGATGGCGGTGACCCGTAGTTGTTGGCTCTCACCAGCCAGCAGTACCTGTTCGGCCGGTTCGACTTCAACGGATGCAATTGGCGGAGCGTCGCCACCGGTGAATTTGGCCCCCTCGACGAGCCAGCGCCGCAGCCGCCGATGGCCCAAACCGTCGGGCTCGATCCGCAGGCCGCCGCCGTGCGGCACCTCGGCGGTGGCCTTTTGAAGAACGAGGCTTTGATCGGGGGCCGAAGGGAACACGCGGCGGCCGCGCCCCTCCTTGACCAGGGCGTCGTAATCGGCGGAGGGGTTGGAACCGAATACGCTGAGCTTGAAGCCGTTCTGTCCTTCAGCCTTGCCGTGGCAACCGCCCGAATTGCAACCCGCCTTGGTCAAAATCGGCACGAGCTGTTGCTCGAACAGGATTGGCCGGGGGGCGACCAGACCGGTGACTGCAATTGGAACGCGGACCGTTTCCTCTCCGCTGCGGACGACGATTTCGGTTCGCCCTTCGGCGTGCGGCTGCACCAGCCCGTCGCCATCGACGACGGCCACGCCGGCGTTGGCCGATTTGTAGCTGGCCATGCGCGTTCGATCCTTACGTTGGCCGTCCGGTTGAATCGCCGTAACCAGCAACTGCTGCGAGGTTTCCGGACCATCGAGCGTGACGGTCGCCGGGCTCACGACCATCGCGGCCGATACCGGCGACGCCGTGCTACTCAAAAGGAAAAGGGCGACCACGAAAAGCGGTAAAGCAATGCGGGTGCTGATCGGCGGGCCGTGCATCGTCGTCACCGCGCTGGCGTTTCGCTCTCTCTACAAGCTGGGCGCACCCCCAAGGTGGGAGAATCGAGGGTCGCCTCGTTGCCGTTGCCTTTTCCACTGCCCAGTTCGTAACGTATAAACTATCGTTGATGTAGTCAAGTTTCGCGCCGAACGATCACGAACCACGCTTTCGGTCCCCCCTCGCTGAACGAGATGTCCTTCAGATTCGGGACGACCTCGAAGCTGGCGGGTTGGGTCGATTCGATTTCCCAGCCGCCGGCGAACGCCCGCCGCAGTTCTTTCTTGGAAATGCGGCGCGGCCCGTGCGTGCCTGGTTCCTTGTCGCTGAAGCAGAGC
The DNA here is from genome assembly GCA_035534975.1 of Pirellulales bacterium. Classification (GTDB taxonomy): domain Bacteria; phylum Planctomycetota; class Planctomycetia; order Pirellulales; family JAICIG01; genus DATKSN01. The sequence continues at coordinate 4,237 of DATLQY010000273.1, read as the reverse complement.
AGGTACAGCCGGCCGCCCGGCTTGAGCACGCTCGCCAGTCCCTCGACGTAACGCCGGCGGTCTTCGTTGGAAAACACGTGGAACAGGCCGGAATCGATGACCGTATCGAACGTCTCGGGCAACTCGTTCAGGACCAGGGCATCCATGACAAGAAAACCGACCGGCAGGCCGCGATCGTCGGCCTTTTCTTTCGCTCGTTTGATCGGCTCCTCGAGGTAGTCGATTCCCAGCACCTTGTGGCCGCGACGAGCGAAGTACAAGGCGTGCTCCCCGGTGCCGCAGCCAACGTCGAGGATTGAGCCGGTGATCTGGTTGGCCACTTCAACGAAGGCCTTCTGTGGCCGGCCGATATCCCAGGGCGCTTGTCCCGCGTAGGCGGAAGTGAAGGTCTCCCTGGTTGAAACTGCGTTCATTGCGCGTCTCCTAGAATTCCGTGGGGAAGTCGATTCGCTCCCAATTTGGATTCTACCGTCGTCGCGTCCTGAAGTCCGAACATTCTGCGCGTTTCTTGGCAAGATTCGCTTGAAAGCGTGCTAGCACCCAAACAAACGGCCGCGACAGCGGGTGCGCGGCAAGTCCTGGTATCAGAACAACACCAGTTCATTTCCATGCTATTGGGGGGGGTGGTGGTGACAGGGAAGGCTTCGTCGTGAATCGAGTCCGGGGCCTTTTTTTCTACTCCGCCTGAATGGCGATCACGCCCACCTTGAGCGCCTCGACCGCCCTCGCCTCGCGCAATTCGGTCGAGGGGAACCCGGACAGATAGTCCACCACGTTGGACTCGCTGATCGAAAGCGTCAGCTCGAGTTGGCCGGCGAACTGGGTGCCGTGGTCAGCGGGAGGAGTGGCGACTTTGACTTGCGCTCGGCGGCTTGGTAGTTTTGGCAGAACAGTCGGCCAGCGGCGGAAGCAGGCAGCACCGACGGTCGCCGGCCAAATTCGGATCGAACCAGAGCCATGAAACCCAATCGAAGCGGAAACGGGTCCTCGAAGTTTAACATCCATCAGGATGATATGATCGGCTGGGTGCCAACGATGGCATGGCCCATTTCGACGCCATCGGTTACGGCGATCTGCGCCGCACCGCGTTCATGGTCGAGGCCGAGTTGGCCCTGAGCAGCTTTGGTTCGCAGCTCGGGGAGCGGTCCCGCGGACTGCTGGCCGATTTCATCACGACGTTTCGCAAGCACCGTGTGCGCGAGGCGGCCAAGGCCGACTTGGTGCTCTCGATCTTCCGCCAGTGCGACGTGCGGACGGCCGATGGGCACAAGCAAATTCTGATGCGTTGGATCGCCCTGGAAGAACTCGACCGGTACGTGGCCTTGGGCCGATACACGAGCCTTCAGGGAACGTACATGGTCGGCTTGACGCCGAATCCAATCGGGTAGGGATCTCTACGTGTCAATTCCGATCATGCAAATCGTCGCGCGACGGATAGGGGGCGGTCGAGCAAAACCGGGAGTTTCGCGCCAGTTGTATGAAGCGTTCGAGCGCCCTTGAGCGAAGGCGAGGGCGAACAGCCGCCACAAGGAGAAGCCAAGGAGCCGCCTGACCCGCCCGATTCGCTTGGGCCCGGCGATGCGGCCGCGGGCAGTCCGTGACCCTGGGGAGACAGTGCCGCTGACTGCGGTAATAATGGTTTATTGGCCGGCTGGGCCAAGCGCGGTGCAGCCGGCTTGGCGAATGGGATCGTGCAGATCAGAGGGATGGCCGATGGATTTTCAGGAAGCCTTGAAGGAGGTCCTTGACGCCGCCGCGCAGTCGAAACAGTACCCAAGCGGGGCGGAGCCGAAGGAATTGTCGGTCGACGCGTTTGACGAGGCCGTCGGGTCGAAGGGGTTGATGGGGCGAGCTTGGCACGAATCGCTGACGCCCGCCCAAGAGATTGTCTGCCGCTGGATCTGGGAGACCTGTGGAGTGTACCACGAATCGTGGGAGCCATTTGAGTTCGGATTTCTCTGCGATTACAACACGAACCACGAATTGGCTGTCTGGGTCAGGATCGCCCATGTGTTCGTTGAGTTCGTCAAGCAGTATCGATCAATCGACAAGGGGCTTGTCGTCGGCGAATTGTGCCGACTATCCGCGGGTGCCCAGGTGATGACGCTCAAAGGCGGCCGCGCGAAGGCGCTCACGGAGCTTTGGAAAAAGGGCGTGACGGACTAACCGCGACAGGCGGTTACCCGACCGGTAGGATGTCGACGATCGAGGATTTCGAGGACGTCGAGTGGCGCGGGGAAGAGGAGTTCGACGACCGGGCTGACCAATGAATATGTCCATGATGCCCACGCTGTGATCGGGTTCCTCGAGGGCAACCGCTTTGTTGCCTTCGTCCAATCCTGGTGATCCTGGCATCCTGTCCCGCGTCGTCGTTTCGGGATAAGCGAGGCATTTTTTGGACAGGATTCCAGGACGGGCAGGATGCGATTCGCTCGCGGCCGGCGTCGTGAGCCAATGCGCCATTCGTCCAATTCGTCTGATTCGTGGATTTTCCACCGTTGCGCATCGGCGCACCTCGTTCCCTTGGTTTCCTTCTGTTTAATGGCCTCGCCTAGGCCACGGCCGAGGAATATGATCCACAGATGGCGCAGATCCACGCAGATTATTGGCGAGAATCTGCGGCCAATCGCCGAAATCCGATGTTACCCGTTCCTTTTGCTTTGATGGCGACGTTTTTGAACAGAAGGCAACGAAGGAGACGAAGCAAAGGACGGAAACTCGACTCGCATGGCCGCCCAGGCGTCCATCTGGGCGAAAATCGCGAAGCAGCGGACCGATCTGCGGCCGGCCGCTCACCCTTCGCTCCCTTTGTTGCCTTCTGTTTAATCAACCTGAGCCCGCGTGAACGGCACGTTTCGTGCGCGCCACCGGTGCTTCAGCCTCCTGGCCAACATGGCCTTCGTGTTTCCCAAGCCCGGCCGCGTTGGCCCTGTGGGCGGCTCGACGTCACGATAGAAAACACGCCGGAGTGCGCGACGCACGGCCGCAATTCGCCGACGTCGAGTATCAGTTCATGAACTGGTGGCTAGCGAACTCGGTGGCTGATCGGTTTGCTCCGGCCAATAACGCGTTCGAAGCCGCGAATGAACCCCGCAGATGCTCCAAGGCTTAATGGCGGCAGAAGAGCTGGCGTCGTCACCGCGCCGAACGTAGACTGACATCCCACCGACGTGAAAGGAGCCACGAATGAAGCTCAGCGGTGGCATGACGCTAAATGCGCGCTCAGCTTCATTGTCTTGGTTGTGATCCATGGTCCACGCGAAATGCGCTGCGACCTTGTTGCGGAATGCCAAGACCTCAGGGATCACGGAGGCCACGTATACAGCGGGATTCGCTCGTGATCCATTGAAGCGCCGCGCAATCGCACCAACCGTCCGGACATATTGGCAGGCGGAAACCGCGTACCAATGGAATGCCGATACCAACAAGGGCATCGAGAGCGAATCGAAGGCCGGATCGTTGCCGAAAACATCGATGTACGTCCCTCGAGGTGCGCCTAGGGAATCATTGGCAACTGCGTCACAATGTGCGGCCTGCCGGTACAAGAAGTTGAGGCCTTCCCATAGGCAAATCAGTGCCCAGTATTCGTTGACGGGCTTGTCAAAAACACGACCGGGAACTTCGATTCTTTCGACATGATCGAGCACGGTTACGTCGGTATCCGTCATTTGCCTCAGCCCTCGAGAAGAATTGTGATGAAACATACATGAAGAGACGCACATACGTCGCGATGGTTCGGTTGCCCACACGAGAGCAGGCTACCGATTTTCTATCGCCTGAAGATTGGTCACAACCGGGTCGAAGGCGGCAACACCAGCCTTAGAGAGCCCTGCAATTGGGGATACATCTGGAAAAGGAGCGCTGCGACGCCGTCCCAAGCCGTGCCCTTTAGAACTTCCGCCGGTCGGTACTCTCCAGTCTCGATACCAATAACTTCCGCCATGGCCGGCGTCCAACGATCCGCCGGTGCGCCTACGAGATTCGTCTTCCAAATACTGCAGCCGCTGATTCCTTCGAGGGAAGCCGGGAGACGTACATGTTCTCCGGAAATGTGAACGGCGCTTGAGCGCCGGCATTGCAGGAGAATGTGGCGGTCGCGACGGAAGTTTTGAAAATTCGCGCATTCGTCAAGGTACGGCGTTGTCGCAAACCATAACGGCTGAATGCTACCTAGCCGCTTCCCGTCAAAGACGTTCTCAGTCGCCAACTCGATCGGAAAACCCAGGAGCAAGTATAG
>DATLQY010000272.1:0-7762 GCA_035534975.1 Pirellulales bacterium | reverse complement strand
TAGCTGCCCACGAGCCCTGTTGCACGTGGGGGAAAGGGGGCGGTTTCTCAGCAAACTGCGCCTGCGATACAGCCACGCCCCCCTTAAGTATTATATCGAGTCGAATGTGTAATCGAGCCGGGGTGGTGAATAGGTTGGGGTGAATCGTGCCCTCACCGCCATTGGCGTCCCAGGTGTCCGGCGAAATCGAGCCTCGGATGGTCTTCACGATATCCTCGGCCGATAATCCGCCGATTCGGTACACCGTCCGCCGTAATCTCCGTTTCCGCTCAACGAGGGCATTCCCACCGTCTGGCAATTCGCGGGCTTCGTCCTCACCGGCCCTGATCGCCTCGCGGAGCCTCGCCAAAGACAACTCGATGTCGTCGTGCGCCGTTTCGGTCTGAAGAATGATCCACACCCCACGTGGGAGAACGGTAAGCACGCCTGGCCCTCCGACATCATCCCAACTATCCGGTTTGACGGTCGCAGTGACGAACTCGACGAGTTCGTCGGGGTCGATCGCGCCGGGTCGGTTAGGATTGATCAGGTCATCAACACGGTAGAACCTCCTGGATTCGGTCTCTTCATGCAAGTCAGTGGTAATCCAAAGCACGTCGTCACGGATGACCCAGGTGAGGTCAAGCGGAGATAGCAGCGTCTTCAGCGCGTGCTTGAGCTTCTTGTTTTCGATGTTCGCCGTAACCTTCGAGTCGAGCGCAATTCGCGCGTCGATCATCGCTTCGGTATCGAGAACCAACGAAATACCGTGCTCCTTTGCAAGTTGAGCGGCCGCGGCGTCGAGCGGGGTTTCATTAAATTCGAAACTTGTTTCGGCATCAAGCGCCCGCTGGAGCGCATCGAGCGAAGGCGCAATCGGCGGCACCCGTCTCGGCGTCAATCCGAACGCCCGCTCGAGCTCGCCAAGAAACCACTGCACTTGGACATGCACATTGCGCGTCGCATCGACGACCAGCAGGTTGGGCAAACGGCGCATCGTACAGAGGCCGCCAGCGTCGTCCCAATCGGATGGTGTTATGTTCGCCGACACGAGCTCTTGCAATTCGTCGTTTTCCCACTCGCTTCCACCCAGTGTCTGCATGAGCTTCGCAACCGGGTAGTACTTCAACTGCAAGTCGTTCTCGGCCGACGAACGCGCCGTGATCAGCACTCCGCCGTCCCGTATGGTCCAGCCAAGCTCAAGAGGTTTCGGTAGCGTGCGCAACATCATGTCTAGCAATGTCTCGAGCGACACGTCGCGAGCTTTCAAGGTCACCGATGTCTGCGACGCGGCATTGACTTCCCCGTCGATTTGGATCGGGATCTTGACCATTGTTTCCAGCATTCGGACGGCCTCGGCAAGAGGCGTCTCGATGAATTCAACTGTCACGGTACGGGCGAGCGCGGCTTCAATTCGCTGGTCGAAGTCCGGCACGACCGCTTTCACCTCCTGGCTTCACGCATCCCTGGACATTACCAACCACATCAAGGTGGTGGCGACCGCGCGCGAGTTTCGACAGGCAGCACAATTGAACATGATCGTTATCCCAATCGTCGGCGTTGGAGGGCCGGCGTCCGCCGACCCGCTGCGCGGGTGCCCCGGGTCTTGTCCCACTCTACCCGCCAAAGACACTTGAACGTCACTTTCCGGCCACGCAGGGTTCAAGCACGATTTTAGCCCTGGCGCGGCAACACTCGCGAAACCAACACCCCATTCTCAGGCTACTACCGCACGCTGGCGACTGCAATAGAGTGGCCTGTGCCTTACTGATTTCCTTCATCCCCATATCCCTTCGTCATCCCCATATCTCCTTTAAAATGAGGATTCCATTCGTGGTGTCGAATCGGAAGCGCAAGGGCCGCCAATTGCGCCTCCGTCCCAAGTTGCTTCGTTTGCTCCGGTTCGGTCTTGGACCAACGCCGGATTTCTGGTACGAACACGCCCCTTGGCCGCCGCGTTACGCCCCGCGCAGAACGTTCGGCAAGCCCTTGACCGCGGACGTTCCCTAGGAGATACGATCATGAAGAAGACGATCCTGTTGCTGGCGGCGCTCGCCGGCGTGGCGTACTATCTGCACTGGTTCAACTTCACGACCACCGGAACCGGCAGTAACGAACACATCAATATCACGCTCGACAAGACGAAAATTCAGCAGGACGAGGGGAAGGCGCTGCACGTTCTCCAGGCTGAAGAGCAGCGCATCCAGCAAGACGCCGCCCAGGCCGGACAGGCCAATGGGAACCAGCCGGCCAACGCCAGGGAGTCGGAATACGATCCGAATCAGCAATCGGCCGGTGCTGGACAAGTGCGATCCTGGAAGCCAGGCAACAAATCATCGTACGATCCCAATGCCTCATCTTCCGGTGAGCCCGCTTTCGATCCCTACGACACCAGCCCGCCCGCCGGGGCCGGCCAGCCGCGCATCGCGCCGCCCCGTTCGGCGAAGCGACCGCCGCCATCGGACCTCGATCGCGGATTCGAGTGAAGTCCTACTTCACGTGGCCGACAATGGGACGCTGTTCCACAAGGTGGCTGGCGGCAGAGCGTAAGCGATGCCCCGGCTCGTGGGGCGGGTTTCCAACCTGCCATAAACCTCGCTATGGCAGGTTGGAAACCTGCCCCACGTTCTCGACCGCGTGAATTTCACTCGATCTCGATGACCTCGATTTTGAGCTGGCCCATCACCTGGGTGACGGGCAAAAAGCTGGCCAGCGCCGCGGCGCCCTTCAGGTTCGAATGGCCGAGCTTGAGGTGCGCCGCGCCGATACCCCCTCGCCCCAGCGTCGCGTCGAGCGGGACCCAGCGGCCATTCAAATCGATTTCCGTCCACATGTGGAAAGCGAAACCCTGCTCGCGGTGGGCATAGACAAGTCCGATGGCCACCCGGGCGGCACGACCGCTGGCGCGGGCCAGGGCCGCCAGCAGCATGGCATGCTCGGTGCAGTCGCCTTGTAGCGACCGGGCGACCTCGGCCGCCGTCGCCAGCGCCGTCGAAAAATCCTTGCGGCGGATCTTTTCATGGACGTATTTCTCCAGCGCGACGGCCAACCGCGCGGGGTCGGTTTCTTTGCCCGCCGCCTCACGGGCCATCGCCACGACGCGCGGATCGTCGCTTTGCAACATGTCGTTCGGCTCCCGCTCGTCGTCGGTCGGCCGATCGGCACTGGCAGGCGCGCCTTTCGCATCGACCGGCGGCCCAGACTCTGGATCGGGGGCCGGCGCATCGGGACGGATGGCGACCACGGTGATTTCCGCCGAATGCGGACCCGTCGAGACGACCTGTTGTGTGGGCCCCGTGACAAAGGCGCGAGCGGGGTCGGCGGTGGTCAACTCCACGCGGTACTTCGCGCGGTGGGTCTGGTGGGCGTCAGCGATTGGCCGGTCGAGCTTGACCGTGGAAGCCACACCCAGGTCAAAGGCACCGGGCTCGATTTTCTCCAGCGCCTGCTCCTTGGTCGCGCGGTAGGTCACCTGCTCGATGCCGACGGCGACGCGCGTCTTCAACGTGTCGCCGGTGCGGTCGGTCCAGAGCGTCGATTCGATCCGTTGGCCCTGAATCTCAAGCACGCAATCGATGCGTAACAGGTCATAGGCCCCGGTCAGCAGGTTCGTTGGCTCGTAGTCGCGGGCCGTCAGCTCGATCGTCCCGAGGACGTTGAATACCGGCTGCAAAGCGGACAACGTGCGGCGTTCCGCCGGCTGCATCGGGCGGCGGGCCAGATCGAGATCGACGGCGAAAAAGCCGCCGGCGCCGGCCGGCCATTCCTGATTGCTCATCGAAGTGTTGCCCGCCGTTTTGGTATTGCTTACCAGCGTGTTCCGCTCGAGGTGGCCGGAGCTGACGACGGGTTTGGCGCCCATCGTGACTTCGCTGGTAAACGATCGCAGGCCGCCCTCGATCGATTCGAGGCTATTCAGTTTGATGCGTTGCTCGTTGATCTGGCCGAAACGCTTGATCGAAAGAAAAAGTTCGCTTTCGATTCGCAGACACTCGGCGCCGTCTTGTTTGACGGGTTGCTGCAGCGTTCGGGAATAACCGGCCCGCTCACCCTGCATGTAATAGACGTCCCACGTTTCCTTCGTCAGCGAATCGGGGGCGGACGTCGACGGCTTCGTCTGCGCCGCGTGCGAAGTCTTCGGAGGAGGGCCGTCGCAGCCGCCGAAGATCGCGACAAGAAGGCTGATGTACGTAGCCCGCCACATCGCTTTGGCCGGTCGCGAAAAAACGTGCGTGAAGCTAGACGGCATGGGGATGGTTCCTTAGCTTTGCGAGTCGCGAGACCGCGGCCCGGTTGCCCGAAGTATAGCGGATGTGGGGAATATCGGGCAGGGGAAAGCCACATGAACGTTCCCGGCGTGGCGTGCGTACCCAAAGTGTCGACGGGAATGTCGTTCCAGCGGCGCAGGCAGGCGCTCGGAAGGGCTTCCCGTTTTTGCGTTGGCATGTATTCGCGTCGGGCCCTTTTTCGCGCTGGGCCCTTTTTCGTGTTGGGAAAGTGACGAACGATCCGAAGTCGACGGCCGCGCCGCGTAGCGCGGACGAACGGTCGCCGCTCTCGACAAGGTTTGCCGCGCCTGGGAGCGGTCCTTGGAGCGAAAAAGCGCGCCATCCTGCGCGTTCCGGGAAGGCGAGTGCTAGACTAGAACTGTGGGCGCTGGACCGCCCGGCGCGAGGCCCTTGTGCCACGCGCCAAAAGCGGTCCATGGCGCTCGCGCCCGCCGAAAGCGGTTGGACGGATTATTCCGTCGCCGAGGGCGGGCGAGGAGCGGGGGAACATTACGATCGGCCGAGCGACCCGAACACGGGGCGGTTTGTGACCTACCGTTGGTGCGGGAGGGTCGTCCGCGTGGACGAGGGTCTCGGTTGGTTCGACGCCGGACGAGGAGAGGTGCGAAGTCACTCATGGGTTTTCTGAAACGATTCTTTCGCAACGTGTTCCGTGACGGACCGGAAACGGTCGGCACGAGCAGCTTCGAGCGGCTGAGCGAGGAAGAGCTGGAAGCACATCTCGGCGTGGTCCGCTACGGTGATTTCGTTCTGACCGACGCCATCCGGCCCAGCTACGACTTGCAGGTCGTCCCCTGCCAGGGCTACCGTCACGACACCTACCACGACGAGGATTCGCGGAGCAGCGTGCCGGTGCTGATGGGCGTCGCCTCGAAACAAAAACTGTTCGAACTGTTCATGGATTTGCTCGACCCTTTGGGTTTCGAGGTCGACGTCGTGCTTGAGACCAGCCACAACCGCGAGAGCCGCGGCCATGTCGACCTCTATCGCGAACACATCGACATGCCCGTGCTCAAGAGCATTCTGTGGGATTTCGAGGAGTTGCTCCTGAACGACGGTTGCACGGGCATCGCCGTACTCAACCCGGGCATTCCGCAGGAAGTGCAATTCGACGAGCACAAGCTCTTGATCGTCTACGGCGAGCAGTTGGGTGCCTACGAGGACGTTTTCCGCGACCAGAACGTGAAGTGCGATGATCAGATGAAGTTCATCACCGAAGCCGAGCACGTCCACTCGTCGAGCGACCAGTTCCACGAACAATTCGAAGAGCTGAAGATGCGGCTTGGAATGGACACGTTTGGCGGGTACGAGCGAGGAAGGATGAAGGACGAGTCATTGTAGGACTGGCCGCGTGGCGATTCCCTGGCGAATGATGGCGAGGACTTCCTCGCGTTCTTCTCCGATCAATGTCAGCCGGGGGGGGCGGACGGTTTCGCTTCCCAGGCCGCACTCGGCCATGGCCAGCTTGATCGCCTGCACGAGTTTGATCCGCGTGTCGAGGTGCAAGAGCGGCATGTACCAGCGATAGACCGCCAGCGCCTCCTCGTAACGCCCCGCGGTGGCCAGGTCCCATAGCAGGCGGTTCTCACGCGGAAAGGCGTTCACCAACCCCGAGACCCACCCCCGCGCCCCTAGCAGAACACTCTCCAACACCAGGTCGTCGACGCCGCAAAACAGAATGTAGCGGTCGCCGAGGAGGTTCTTCAGGTCGGTGATCCGCCGTATGTTTTCCGACGATTCCTTGATGGCGACGAACCGAGGCTCGTCGGCCAGTTCGGCGAACATCGCCGGCGTGATATCGACGCCGTAGGAGGGCGGGTTGTTGTAGCACATGATCGGCAGCTCGCCCGAGTGGGCGACGGCGCGAAAGTGGGCGATCGTCTCCCGCGGGTCCGACTTGTAGACCATGGCCGGCAACACCATCAAGCCGTCGAGTCCTAAATTCCGAGCGTCGGCGGCGTAGCGGCAGGCCAATGCCGTCGTACATTCGGCGACGCCCGCCAGCACCGGTACGCGTCGGGCCACTCGGACCACGGTCGCCTCGAGCACCGCCAGCTTTTCCCGGTACTCCAGCGAGCAGTTTTCGCCCACGGTCCCCAGCATGATCAGGCCATGCACCCCGGCCGATATCAGCGCCTCGACGTGCCTGCCGGTCGCTTCGAGGTCAAGCGCTCCGTCGGCATGAAACTGGGTCGTGACGGCGGGGAAGACGCCGTGCCACGTGACGTTCATGTTACACATCCTCCGTCATCGAATCCGCCGGAATTCAGGCCGTCGCGGCTTGACATTGCAGGCAAGGCCGTATTATCTTGATCTTGTACACAATGTCAACTACCGCCGCGAATCCCACTACGAAGGCCATCGGAATTCTCACGAATTCCGCTACCACTGGAGAGCCAGTCGCATGCGTTGCACCTTGCCAACTCTGTTCGCCGCGGTGCTGATCCCGATCTCCGCGTCGGCGGACGACGGCGGGATATTCGACCCGACCGAACAATACGTCGCGCGCACGATCGAAGGCTGGCGCGTGCTGGTCCATCCGCGCCTCTTGAACGAGGAAGCCGAGCTGGGCGAGCGGGTGCTCACATTGCTGCGGCACCAACTGTACCAGATCGAACGCCGGCTGCCGGCACCGGCAGTCTGTAAACTGCGGAGGGTCACGATTTGGGTCGAGCGCGATGAGCCGCACCATGCTTGCATGGCGTACCATCCCGACGCCGGTTGGCTGACCGAACACGATATGAACCCCGACAAGGCCCACTGCGTCGAAATCGCCGACGCCGAGACTTTCCTCGCCTGGACGATTCAACAACCCTGGATGGTGCTGCACGAGTTGGCCCACGCCTACCACCACCAGTTCCTGGAAGGCGGTTTCGAGAACGCCGACGTCGCCACGGCCTACGAACGCGCGAAGGCCGCGGGGAACTATGAGAAAGTGCTCAGAATCAACGGCGGTAACGACCGGCATTACGCCGCCACCAACCCGATGGAGTACTTTGCCGAGGCCAGCGAAGCCTACTTCGGAACGAACGATTTTTATCCCTACGTGCGCTCCGAACTTGCCGAGCACGATCCGCCAGTGTTCGAGTTGCTCGGCAAGCTCTGGGAGGACGTGGGTGAAGCAGAAGAGGGAAAGGAGACGGAGAAGGAGCGAACCGAACCACCAACCAATGACGATTGACCAAAGACCAAAGACCAATGACCAAAGACCAATGACGAACCCCGATGAAAATCTCCCGCATCACCGCCTACCGCGTCGAACTGCCCCTGCATGAGGGGAGCTACCGTTGGTCCGGCGGAAAAACGGTCGAGGTTTTCGACAGCACGGTGGTCCGCGTCGAGACCGATACGGGGCTGGCCGGCTTTGGCGAAGCGTGCCCCTTGGGTCCTGCCTACCTGCCGGCCTACGCCGCCGGCGTTCGGGCGGGCATTGCCGAGCTTGGGCCACACCTGATCGGCGAAGACCCGCGCGAGTTGGTCCGCCTCAACCGCCG
>DATLQY010000271.1:0-2370 GCA_035534975.1 Pirellulales bacterium | reverse complement strand
AGCGCGGGCGCTCCTCTCGTTGCCGGCACCATTGCGCTCCATCAGTCGTTGTGGTCGCTGCGGGCGTCGGTGGGCTGGTCCTTGCCGTTAAAGGTCTGCACGCTGTTGCTCGTCGCCTTCCCGGCCACGGGAACGTTTCTTCCCCATCCCTCCTGCCGCTTCCAGTCGTACTCCGGGACCGCAACCTCGGCCGTAACGCCGCGCTCGGCGATCATGTCAGGCGTCAACAAAGCGCCGTTCATCGATTTCTCCTCGAAGTAACTGAGTGGGGCACGCCGGCAATACGCGAATCCTTCCGGCTGTTGACCGACGCGCCCCGGATCGTTTAAGATTCTAATCGTCCACGGTCGCAACTCCTGCGGCGACGCGCCAAAGCCCCCGAAGACGCGCGTTGCCGCCGCCGGTACACGAGGCGGGCCCCGATACGCCCGCAGGCCGTTCGCCCTGCGCGTCAGGGTTGGCTCATACGCCATAGCTTGACTATGGTCTTGCCGGCTGTCGCCACAACGTCGCCGGCCGGTGAAACTGCAAATCTCGCGTGCTCGGCGTTTGGGCATTCGATTTCATTCAACCGTTCACCTGAACGCACATCAAAGAAGACCAGCGACCTCCGTTGGATGTCCATCACAATAGGCGTTCCAATGCTCGTCCAGGCCACCACCGCAAATTGCCCGAGCAGCGTCACAGTGGCAGGCTCGGCCTCGCCAGAAGCGACGGTCCACAGCCAGACCTGGGGCTGTTGCCCGCCGCCCAGGAGAAAACGACCGTCAGGCGAAAACGCCAGGCTGGTTGTACCGCGGTCCAGTTCGTCGAGCGTCTTGTGGAGCTTGCCAGACGCGCCGTCGATCAAGTACACTTTATCAACCCACGGTCCACCAACAGCCACGAGTTTACCTTCGGGCGAAACGGCGACGACTTGGGGGGAAAGCCGTTGCTCAGCCGCCAGCTTCAGCGACGACAATTTTTCGCCGCTTGTGAAGTCCCAAAAGGTCAGGGTCTTGCGTCGATCGAGCGTTGCGAGGAACGAAAATGTAGGGGAGACGGCGGCGGCAAAGACGTCATGGTTTTCCGCGAGCTTTGCGCTCTTCGCGCCGCTCGCCACATCGATCACGTCCAGCCCGTTCGTCACGCGTTTGCCGTCGGCCGAAAAGGCCAGCACCTTACCGCTCGTCGCTTCAACCAACATCGCCTGCTCGCCAGAAGATACCTTCCACACGACCACGCCTGCGCGTTCGACGTGTGCGGCCAACAGGCGCCCGTCGTGCGAGAAGGCCAGGCTGTCGATGTAGAAGTCGACTTGGCTTCCCTGCGGCGGAATGAATTTCAGCTCGCGGATCGCGGACTGCGGCGCGGCGGAAGGCTCGCGCGTTTTCCAATGCATTCCGGCCGGCACGCTGACTGTAAGTGCCGCGGCACCAACCGCCTTGCCTGCCTTGGTGGTCCCACGGATCCAGAGTTCCGCGATCCCCTCGGCGGCCCGGAGATACGGCACGTCCTCGCAATGAACTTCGTTCTTCGTCGGCACATCCCTGTGCGGCGACACTTGGACGAATGGCCCGTTCTGTTCGCCGGACGCCTCAACGCGCCGCATCGGCAGCGCCGGCGTGATTTGCAATCGTGGGGCCGCGTCACCGACGAGCGCCCCACTCGGCGTGCGCACGATCCTGGCGGCGAACATTGGTGTCGCGCTGTCCGGCTGGCCGTCAAATAGTGTGACCGACCGGGGAAAGTGGAAGGTCCGGCCCTCCGCGTCGACGTAGCTCGCCCGAACCTCGACCGGTTCGCCGACCTCGACGCCTTGCAGGTAGCCGGCGTGCGGAAAATCGCGGACGTCGTCGTCGGTCCGTGGGACAAATCGCGGCTTGCCTTTGGTTTTGGATTGTTTGTAGCGCGGCAGTTCAAGCGCAGCGTAGCACCCCGAACCAAACACGCCTCGCACGTTTCCGATGGCCGGATTGTCAGGTGAGTCGAGCGGAACGGCGACGGTCGTCGCGCCCGGAAAGTGAAGCATAAGTCGGCGACCCGGCCGCGAGTCGGCCACTCCGGCCCAGAGCAATGTGATGTCCTGATCCGCCCGCATCGCCAGCACCAAGCGGCTCATCGGGTCGAGCGGCGAAGCGCCGCTTAAGTTGCCGGCCATTTTGAGCAATTCGGCTCCCACCTCGTCCGTCGGATTGAGCAAGAACGATCTGTACGCCGCCGCGCCGTCGTGTTGCTGAAACGCCATTTGGACCTTCGACCGTGCCAAGTCGTCGATGATTGTGCCGGACGCAAGGTGCTCGTAAAGCACCGGGTAGACGGGCAGGAAGTCCGGTTCGCTCGCAGCAAGTTGTTGGAGTTTACCGGCCGCGTCGGGCTCGGCGGCCGTTT
>DATLQY010000270.1:0-2444 GCA_035534975.1 Pirellulales bacterium | reverse complement strand
TTCTTCGTGGCGGAAATCGCAGCGGCTGCAAGGCTGACACGCGCCGCCGCAATATCGCTTTTCGGTTGGTTCGCACACTTTAGCTCTTATCGCTCGGCCAATCATCAAGCGTTGATCGAGACGCGGGGGGAGTGACGCCTGAAACGAACTAACGGCCACACAACACCCGAAACCCGAGGATGAACGGGAGGCGGTCCATCGCGGGGTGCGCGTAGCGTTTCGCGGATTGGCAGGCCGCGCTGCTGGTCCACGCGCACCCGCGCAGCGGGCGGACGGAACTGGCCCCGGAAGCGGTCGTGATCGCCTCGACAGGGCAGTTGCCGCCTTCGTACCAACGCCTTCGCCGCATTAACGTCTTTTCTTCACCTGCGTGGCGACCTTTTTCTTTCGGTCGCCGCCGGTCGTTTTCGTCATCTTTCGCGTGGGCATACTTTCGGTTCTCCATTTCAATCAGAGCGTGATCATCTTGGCCACATGCCCACTTGGATTGGCCGCGGCCACAATTTCCCGCGGCATGTACATGAATTCCGCGTCGAGCCGGCGCCCCGCGAGGTCGATGGCGCGCATCTGATCCAGGAGTTCGTCCACCAGGTCGGCCGTGCGACGCTTCACGGCGGGGGACGAGTGTTCCCGCCCCGCGTGGACCATGCCGATGGCATTAAAGTAAACCATCGCCGTCACCGGATGTTCGAACCGCTTGGAAACCTGCTGGCTGATCGCCCGTAGCGATTCAAGTTGCAGCGGGGCGAACGCGGCGGGCATGCCGCCGTGAGCGCAGGTTTGACACAGCCTCCCGAATACGAATGAGGCCAGCCGATTGAAATAACTCGACTCGAAGCCCTCGTCGACCGCCTTGATGACCACGGGCGTGTGGATGTACACCTCGCGGCCGTCGCCGAGCTTCACCATGCGGTCGATGAAGGCCATTATCGCCATATCCACCCCAAGGCGCCGGAAAACATTGCCCGTCGCAGCGGGCATCGTCGGGTTGCACGCTCGCCGCGACAGCTTCTTTTCGAACGAATGAACGTCGAAGCCGCAAACGACCAGGTGGTCTTTGGGGTTGAAGATCGGCTGATACTCGGCGTGCCGCCGCCGGAACGCGCGCGGGGCGTCGCCGCCGCGCGAGCTCGCCACCGCCTGGGCCAGCCGCGTCGTGTCGACGCGCGTTCCCGTGTGCGTGCGCCGCGGTGCCCACTGGTTTTCGCGCAAGCCCTCGCTTTTCCTCTGGTAGCAGCGCATGACGAATTGCTGAGTATCCTCTTGTTCGGCAAGCATGGCTTCGAGCCGTTCGAAATCGAGACCAGGCGACTCGCTCGTGCTGATGGTCATCGGCATGTCGGCCACCGGCATCGAGAGGCCGTCGACTCGCCGCAAGGGACATCGCCCCTGCCGCAAGGCGGCAAGGAACGCACGGTAGTCGCTACGGGTGGTCTCCAGGGTGATGCCGGGAACGAGCCGCTGGGCGACGCCACTCGTGAACGAATCGACGTCGAGCTTGTCCCACGGCACCTTCGACCAGACGATCTTCGGCGGCTTGCGGCCACCGGCGGGCACGTGCCAGCCCGCCAGCCGCCGCACGCCCGGCAAGGCTTGCTCCAACTCACCCCGCGCCGTCTCGGTCCATTGCCTTGCCTGCTTGAAGCTGATCCGGCGCTCTGCGTCAGCGTCATCGTCCGACAGCCGCGCCTCCCGGCGCCGACCCAGTAGCATGGCGCCCAGGAGCAGGTCGTACAAGCCGGCGCGGCGCGGGTCAAGCACGAGGGTGGCCGATTTCAGGGCCACGACCAGCGGAAACTTCACGCGGGGCGACACGACGACCTCCACATCGCGGCCCGCCACGTAGGCGGCGACCACGCTCAGCGAGCGCGGCGAGTATTGGTCGATCAATTTAAATTGTCCCATTGCGGAGGGCTCCTCGACGTTTGTCCAATCCAACTACCCCAAATCACACTTCAACACCGCCGCGGTGTGCAGGTCGTCGTCGGGCAGGAATTTGCCCACCAGCGCCACGCGCACCGCCTGGTTCTCATCGAGCCCCTCTTCGAGCAGGCCGCACAAGTGAGCCGCCGCGCGAAACGTCAAGTAGCTGCCCCCGGAGTCCTCCGATTTGCGCGTGCTGATCTGGCGATAGTCGTCCCACAGTTCGATGACGTGGTCGATGCGCTCCTCGGCGACATTCGGGAACTTGTTCGCCAACAGTCGCCTGACCAGCGGCGTCGGCAACGGTGGAACTTCCAGAATCTGAAAATCGTCATAGAGCGCGCGGGCAATGCCGACATTTCGCTTACACGACATGTTCTCCGATGAAAACAAAAACGATCGAAAGACGTTGAACGGTGAGCATTTCTGATTCTCCGAATTTGGGTTGGAATTGCCCGCCAGTGACCAAACGGGCGTAAACGTTAGCGATTGCAGACCGCCCGCATTTCGCTCATCGAGAA